>JAVVGE010000007.1:0-38659 GCA_032249255.1 Desulfurococcales archaeon
AAGATCTATGTGCACCCAGCCCCTATGAGTATTGATAGCAACACTTGTGAAGAAAATATTCTCAACATCATTTATATTGATCTTAGTTGGGTTTACCGGTTTCCATACGTGGTCATCAACTAGCCATAGGCTAACACTATTGATCCTCGGCACTAGTATGCCACCCATCATCTCAAGATCTAATTGATTCCAAGCTATTTCCCAAGATCTCCTCCAGAGATATCTCCTGATTCTCCTACTCCTAAGATCCTTTTTCCCTAGACCTAGATGCTTAACCAACTCATCGAAGATCTCTTCAGCATATTGTCTAGCCCTGTTCCTCCTTAGAGAGGAAACCCTTTCAACAGCATCCTGGCATAAGCCATGTATGTAGTGGGATGGTATATTTGGATAGATACTCCTTAGCTCGTGGTACTTCTCATTCTTGAGCCTGTAGTAGCTCTCGATAATATTCCTAGATGCGTGGGTTAGCACATCTCCAAAGCATCTTGCTATATATTCACGATCTCCTCTAATACCCTGAATTCTTTCTTAGATAACTGCTTTGAGGGTATAGCAGCGGTTCTACTAACAACTATCCTATCGCCTGGCTTGACAATTCATACCCACTTCTTTTCGCTTTTCTTCTTCCTAGCCATTATCCCTAGACCTCAGCAGCCTCTTCACAAATCTAGTTAACAATAAAAGAACATAGAAACATCCCCGCTATTGTGAAAAAAGGAGATCGAGAAGAACATATGATCAAGAGATTGTAATAGATCCATATAGAAAAGATCCTGAGGAATCATCACGAAAGATCCCGGGATAGACGCGATCAAAAATTTGTGGTATATAAGCATAATGCCTATCAACTACAAGGATCATAACCAGATCAAAGCTTAAATATCAGAAGCTTTACAATATAGAGCCTTAGCAAAAAAGAAACAAAGCCCCTAAATTATCTACTATAGAACCGAAATTAAACATATAGCATGTAATATTCAGACTTTTCTATTCTACCAGTTATGGGATCCACTTTGAGCCCGAGGGTTTATAGGGTATCAACTCCTATGACTGGTGTAGCATTCTCAAAAGCTAATATTCTTAGGGGACCCTTTCTGCCCTCGATCTCCCCTTCAGCTATGAAAACCCTGGCCTTTACAATCCCACCGTCGCCAAGCTTGATGTCAACTGTAAATGGTGTTTCGATGAAGTGCTTCTCAGCAACGTCTAGAGGCATCACTGTGAATGAGACCCCTGTATCAATAAGAATTTTCTCAAACTCGATCTCAGTCTTCTCCCTAAATCTAGCCCTAACGAAGACGTGACCCAAACTTATCCCCCTTATCCCTCAGTTAGAGGTATATGCTTCTCCTTATAGCTTTATTATGACCTCCTCTCTGCCCTGGAAGGTGAGGTTTTTAGCTGTAAACCTGAATGAATGGGAGGCTCTATGAAATGCCTAAAAAGAGATTGAGGTTCCCTGTCCCTCTAAGCGAGGAGGGGTTATAGGCATTGGCGACGAGCCGAGGCCAGGGGCTGCTGGAGTGATTAAGTATCTCCGCTCGAGGGGCTATAGGGTTATTATGCTCACAGGCGATAAGGAGGCAACCGCCCGGGCCATAGCATCTAGGATCGGGATTGAAAAGGTTATAGCGGAAGCCTCTTCAGAGGATAAGGCCAGCGTGATAGATGAGAAGAGAGGGAAAAGGAGTAGCTATGGTGGGCGACTGCATAAATGATGTCGCATCTATCAGCAAAGCGGATCTAGGGATCGCTATGGAGGGAGGAACGGACATAGCTAGAGAAGCAGGAGACGTAGTCCTAGTAAGAAACAATCTCAGAGGTATAATAGATATATTCAGCTTCGCCAAGGCAATCAGAAGAAAAATCTATCAGAACCTCTTCTGGGCATCCATATATAACATAGCGCTAATATCAATAGCCACAGAAACCCTATATAATCATAATATCTACCTAAGACCAGAACTCGCAGGACTCGCCATGACTATGAGCAGCATCTCAGTAACCCTCTCAGCCTAAACACTAAGAAGATGAAGAACAGCAGTACCTAGAGAATCCGCATACAGGCTAACCCCTGCTATTCTGCCACTAATAGCATTATGATACCCTCCCCGCCCTAAAGGACTGGTTTCTATGCTGGGATCTCGGGTGTTAGCCTCTGGAGAGGGATTAATGGCTTTACACCATTATGTGTTACCAAATAGCTCTCAATCTTCCTAGCTATCCTTATCCTATATCCTAGCCTTCTTGCTATGTTCAGCGCAGCATTTATGTCCGCATTGATCTTCTTCCTAGTCTTTATACAGATATACAGCCCTCTGTACACTCTACCGTTCTTGTGTTTCGCCCCACATATTGAGCATTTCTGGCTAGTATAGTCCTCAAGAATTATCTCAACATCAATACCATATTCCATGAATATATTAACGATCCACAGAAACTATCTTCCTAAACCATCATGTATTAGCATTATACTCATTGCCATTATCCTGTGAAAGCATATATAGATATCCAATGTATAGCTTTTTAACACCTCTTCTATACAGCTCATCTGCTAGGAATCTAATCGCTGTTATATATAGATGCCTAAGTCTCTCATCCCTTTTATACATAGCATCTAGATATTTCTCATGATAGTATAAGTATATCCATGTTGATATGCCAAGCCTCCTAAGCATATCCCTAATAGACTGATATGTAGCTATCTCCCTCTTCCACCAATAATACTCAGACTTGATAGACCCGCCCTTAACGAGCAAAGCTGATCCATTTGTAGTTACTGCAGCGAATAGGTTATTAAGACCCATATCCATGAAAGCTTCCTTATCCCCTAAGGGATCCCTCTGCCTAATACTCCTAGTATTTATGATCCTCTGCTTCTTCTTTTTCCTCTCCTCCTCATCATCATATATGGACTTTACATAGCCCCTTAGATTCGATCTAGCAGGCTCAACACCAACCTCTATTGGTATGTATGCCTGCCACCTACCAGCCCCATATATGATCTCAAGCCTACCCTGCTTACCCTCCCACCTAATCCTACCAACATACTTTATTTTGAGGTCGAAGTCTTCGAGTACTATGTCAACACAACCTATGACTACGTTAACGTGCTAGGCCGATATAAAAAATAAAATAGGAGGATAAGAGGCAGACATAACCCCGCTGACAGTATTTCCACTGGCGAGCTAGGACTGAGCCCGGGTTCATTGGCTTCACCCCATCCAATGGGTATCTGTTGAGCCTAACGCCACGGAGTTTTCCCTCTAAGAACCCTAAACGCCTTCTGAAATTGTTTTTTGGTTTCATATAGTTCATAAGGTTTAGTGGCAAATTCTTCATGAAACCCTCACGATGTGGATGGGGTGGAGACCCAAGCGGGGCTTATACAGATACTGAGGGGTAGAGGAGAACCAAGGCGCGGGATTTCCCCACAACAATGATCCTGGGGAAGCAATGAAGGAGGAGCTGTAGGCAGGGGTCACCCTGAGCTGGTGGACGCAGATGATGTGGCTGGGTGGTGAAAGCTCCGCACATGCAATGAAGCCAATGGGTGAGGGCTTGGTAAACACTGAGTCTAATGAACCTAGACCCATTGGGTATCTATACGCGAAAGGATTATATTCATCGAGTGAGCTTATAGTAGTTTGATTTTGGAAGGGGTGTTAGTTTCTATAGAGCTATTCTGGCGATAGCTTTGCTAGGCTCTCTACTGTTTTTCTAACGGCTTCTCTGCTGCTCATGCTGGGTTTCCAGCCTGTTTCCCTCTCGATCTTGGATATGTCTAGTAGCATTAGTTTGACGTCGCCTGGCCATCCTCTCCCATCTTGTGCTGGTTTGTATATGTATTTGATGTTGCTAAGCCCCATGGCCCTTATGACTTCATCTGCTATTTCTGTGACTGTTATCCAATCTCTGTTACCTATATTATAGATCTCTTCTCTAGCCCCGTTGCTCAGAATCTTTTCTAGAGCAGCTATGGATGCCTCTACAGCGTCGTTAATATATAGATAGCTCTTCCTCTGTGAGCCGTCTCCAAGTATTTCCAGGCCCTCCCTGTCTCTCGATAGCTTTTGGATGAAGTCATATATAACCCCGTGCCTGAGTCTAGGACCAACTATGTTTGCATATCTGAGTACGAGGCACCTGATCCCGTATAGTCTTGAATATGTCTGGCAAAGGATCTCGCCAGCAGCCTTTGTTGCTCCATACACACTTATAGGTTTTATAGGATGGGTCTCGGGTGTGGGGATAGCCTCAGGATCTCCATATACTGTGCTGCTCGATGCAAAAACAAATACCCCTACACCAGATCTCCTAGACGCTTCGAGAGCATTCATAGTGGCTGTGAGATTCTGGTGATAATGCTCAATAGGCTCCCTGGTCGAGTGCCTAACCTCGGGATTCGCTGCCATGTGGAAAACCACGTCGACTCTAAATAGATCGCCGTTCCACGTAGAAGGATCAAGAAGATCCGCCTTCACAAACCTAAACATAGGGTTACCAATAGAACCAACGAGGTTCTCAAGCCTACCAGTAGATAAATTATCAAGCCCAACAACCCTATAGCCCATACTAAGAAGCTTCTCCACAAGAAAACTACCCATGAAACCAGCAGCCCCAGTCACAAGGAACCTCAGCCCAGACATCCTCTACACTACTCTCAATTCTATAGTAAAGCATTGTAACGATTAAATACCCAAACCAATAAATTATAACTGAAAACCTCGTCTTTTAAGGCAGAGATGTTTTGCATTAAATCCTTATGCAATATCCTGGTTGATGCCCACCGTAAGGTTTAGATATAGAGCATATACCGGTAGGCAGACATTGAAGGCGTTAAAAGCCCAGTTAATGCCAGCATGTGAGATCTATAATACCCTGGGCTGTATCCTTTTTCATGGTAGTAGGAATGCTTTTATATTCGTTTGTTCTCCAGCTTAAGCTTATAAGTATCCAAATCCCTATCTATATTGATTATGAGGTGATAATCTCTGCTAGACCTGGGCGTGGAGAGACCTCGGGATGCGATGACCTTTGGAGCACCCGAGACCAAGGCTCTAGATGGGGGCTCTGCCCCAATAGAGCCTCGGGATCTAAGATAGATGGGAGCCCCTTTCCTCTGGGCTCCACAGCCACCAGCGAGCCCATAGAGATCCCTAGGTCTCTGTGGGGGAGGTGGAGGTCCCTCGATGGTCACAGGGATGTAATAACATCCCTGTGGATCAAGAAGCAAAGCAACCCAAAACAAAGGAATATCAATAACCATCAACAACCATTGGGGGACAAGCGGTGGGCAGACATATATTTTCTAATTTCTAAAGAGAGATAGAAGAGGATTAACACTAATAGAGTTGAGGCAATTAGCACTAGATTTAAGAAAACTGGATATTGATAATCAACAACTCTACCCACAGGTGATGCAGCAGACTTCGGATCGTTTCTACAAGGCTGGGCGGAGGTTTCTCTACAGCTTAGCAAGGTTCCCTAGGAAAAAGAAAACCCCACAAATACATCATTCTAGTTTACCCACAGAGCGGGTGGAAGATACTTAGTTGGAAATATAAGGAAAAGGGAGTAAAAAGAATAAGAAGAAACTCGGCTGCTGAGGACTATCACACCTAGGAGTTTTCAAAGTTCAAAGTTATTATTCATAGGGATTTTCCTACTCAACAAACTAACGGCTCCCTATATTTCAGGGCGGGGTAATATGAATTTGTCTAAAGTATTTAGCGCCGATCCTTATAAGGCTTCTCAAGGTCTCATTCCTCGAACTATAGACACCCTAGCCTTACAAGCTCATCAACAAGTCTTTAGCAAGTCATAATCAATCCTAACAGGAACCGCTTTACTACCCACATTAAACACCATGTAATATGTATACGTATATTTAAGCTTTTAATATTATTATAACACTGACTAACCTCTTCTCCTTTCAATCTCCACCCCACCTGCTATGGCAAGCGGGTTCATGGTCTACACATTATTATTTATTAGGTTTTTTTAACTCTAAGCAGTTCACAGCCCCTCCAACTATCGGTTTACATATGTCGCCTGGGGGCTATGAGCGAGACCGGAGCTTCCTTGATATTCCTAGGATTTTCAGGGACTCTCTTCCCGGTGTTCAGCTTCCTAACTACATATCTATCAGCTTCGAAGCTGCATCTGGGGGTTCTAAGCCTTCTATACTCAACCTCGATCAACTTTGAATCGCATAGTGGGCGTTTAGAAGAGGTTCCCCCTGGGATTCACTTGCTAGCGGCGTCCTGAGTCTTGTGGTCTGCTAACAGATCCATTTTTCAGGTCTTGCATAATCCAGCATAACCAGCCTTACTCTGTGATCCCTTAGATAATTTCCTGAGAGCTTCTATCAGCCACGTTAGATCCTCTCTAGCTACTGCATATCTAAGCTTCTTAGCCAGCCTCACGATCTTCAGCAATGTTTTCCTGGCTCAGTCTTCCAATATATTCCAACATCTCTGTTATAGGATCTTATTCTTCTCAAGACCCCTTCTTCTCCAAGCCCGATATCTAGGGGTTGAGTATTTCTTCTGGGGACTATGCAAAAATCTTCGATTCATTTATAGCTCTATCAATGGCTGTGTCTATATTCTTGTTTATCTCGCAATCTCCATATACAATCTTTTTCTCATTAACATGGACAGCAACAACATCCCTAGGCTGGTATGGCCTTGGCCTGGGTATCCTCTTAGATATCCATAGCATCGTCCTCTCATTTCTATAGAAGTCCAGCTTTTTCGTTCTTGTATTCATTGTCTCCTCTGTCCTAGCCAATGATCTTGAGTTTAACTCTGCCTGTGATCTCCATGTAGTTGCCTTTTATTCTATATCCCTGTCTTTGTGTAGGAGCATGCTTAGCTGCCTAACCCTAGGCCTACTACCCCTCCTAGGATTATTCCTCCAAGCCCTGGCATTGGCAAGGGCATCTCCATAGCACTCAATAGCAATCCTGGGTTGGAGACAGAACCATTCTCTCAGCTCTCTACAGAGTGCTTGCTACACTTCTCTAATGCTTCTCAGATCCAGGCCCATATCTTCCGAGGAGCTCCATAGCCTCCGGCTCGGGACTAACTCCCATAGCTTTTAAGAGGGTTAGCGCCCCCAAACATCAGAGGTCATAGAGCCCCTCTAAGCACGAACAACGTATAAGAAAGCTAATAAACACAACCCCTATCCTGAAAGGCAAGCCTTTTAATTGGTTGATAAAACACCGCTATCGAAATAAAGAGACGAGTTAGAATTACTAATTATTTGATTCTTAATAGATCTTTGGTTCTAATTCTACCACATATCTAGATCCACTTTTAACGGTGTCTTAGCATTATCTAGGTTATTTAGCTCTCAAGTTAATAATTCTCTGGGGATATTAGATGGCATACGAGCAACTTGGAACTGGAGCAACTGCTGTGGGGCTGAGACTCGGTAATGTAGTTGTGCTGGGTTCTGAGAAGAGGTTTGGATATGGTGGTTTTGTTATGAGTAGATCTGCTAAGAAGGTGTTTAAGATTCACGATAGGATTGCGATAGCAGCTGCCGGGATCTTTGCAGATATGATCACTCTCTCTAGGATCATGTCTACAGAAATCAGATACTATGAAATGTCCTCGGGAACCAGGATCTCTGTTAAGGGTGTTGCAAAGCTTCTCTCAGCTATTCTATATTCATATAAATATACACCTTTTATAGCGGAATTGATAGTGGGCGGGGTTGATGAGGAAGGTGCCCATATCTATGTCATGGATCCGCTGGGCTCTGTGATCGAGGATGACTACGCAGCTGTGGGGACGGGTGCACCAATAGCCATCGGTGTTATAGAGACTGAGTATCAAAACCTAGTATCTAGAAAGATGCAGGAAGGTGCCGAGCCCATAGAGGACGCTGTTAACCTGGTTGTCAAGGCTATAAGAGCTGCAGCGTCTAGAGACACAATGTCTGGCGACGGAATAGATGTGGCTATTGTGAGGAGCAATGGCATTGAAGAGAGAACCTATCCAATAAGATAGTTCTCGGTGTTTTTTTGTGCCCCATGGGAGAGGATCTAGAGATGCAGGCTTAGATCTATCCCGTGCGTCCGAGGCACAGATCCTCATCTCCAGGAGAGTCTTAGTTGAGAAGCTAGGCAGAGAGCCTAGCAGAATTATAGGGCTTGATGTATCATACAGAGGAGACTACGGATATGCAGCGGCTGTATCAATAAACTACGCGACCCACGAGATCGAGGAGATAAGCATTGCCGAGGGCAGGGTTTCCTTTCCATATATACCTGGTTTCCTAGCATTTAGGGAAGCGCCTCTCATGCTCAAGGCGTTCCTATCCCTTAAGGCTAGAGAAGGTGTCTTGATGATCAATGGGCACGGGCTAGCCCACCCAAGGAGATGCGGAATCGCGAGCTACATAGGGGTGGTTCTCAAAAAGCCCTCTATAGGGGTTGCAAAGAAGCTACTCTATGGGGAAATTAGGAGAGAGGGTGCGAGAGAGTATATTGTAGTTGATGATAAGTACGTAGGCATAGTGCTGAGAAGCGGTGGGCACATGATATATGTTAGTATTGGGAATATGGTAGATATAGAGGATCTAGAGATTATAACCCACAAGATGATACCGAGAGAAGGGGGGCTTCCATTACCAATTTACTGGGCAGATAAGATATCTAGACAAAGATCAAGAAGCTCTAGGTCGCTGAACGATTTCCTTAGCACTAATAGAATATAGGCCTTTTATTATACCGTCTATCTCTCTATGCTTAAATACCCTTAAAACTAAGACAATATACAGGGTTTACAAAAAGATAAAGCCCCACGTTATCTACTATAGAACCGAGTAAAATATGGTGTTAATATGAAGAAGGTTCATGGCGGTGATGATGGCTATACATATATAATGCATGGTGTGAGGGTAGCCAAGGAGGATGATGTTATAGAGCTCCTAGGATCTGTAGATGAGCTAAATACAATAATAGGTGTTGCTAGGAGTCTAAAACCCCCTGAAGATGTAGACAAGATCTTGAAGAAGCTTCAGGAGATCCTTTTCAGGCTTGGGAGCGATGTTGCAACGCCTCTCGCTAAACTTACTGCGCCAAAGATCGGGGAGGAAGATCTCAGGTGGGTTGAGGATAAGACTAGAGGGTTCTGGGAAATGCTTCCCGAGCCTAGGCTCGTTTTCGTATATCCATCAGGAGATCCGGCTGCATCGATGCTCCATCTAGCTAGAACGGTATGCAGAAGAGCTGAAAGGGTTGCCTCGAAACTGTATCATAGTAATAGGCTTTTAAAGAGTCACCTAGTTCTGCTAAATAGGATCTCGGATCTATTGTTTGTGTTGGCGAGATATGTTAACCATGTTAGGGGTGTGAAAGAAGAACTATGGCCATAAGGATTAACAACTATAGGATAGAGACGATCGGCGGGGCCCTAGCTAGACTCGGCTTAGAGGCTATATATGCAATAGAGGAGAGGGATCCTCAATACAGGGCTCTTGAATATCTTGTGAATAGACTTGGGGATTGTTCTTCAGCATCTCTTCTAGCTGTTCTAAATGCGCTCTCGGCGTATCAGCTCTCAATGCCTGGTGAGGATTATTGGTGGGAATTTGCCAGATATCCTTTTAAACAGGGTGACCCTGACAAGCTGGTGGAGGAATTCATATCATTTTTATCCTCCTCAAGGGGTAATGTAGCTGCAAGGGATAAGAAAATCTCGAGGATCAAGAGGCTTGTCTTGTCACAGGCTCATATAGAGATCTATGTAAAGATCGTGGATCTTTTTAGAGATCTCGAGACTCTCAGGGAAATACTTGCAAGAAGCCTTGGAAAGGAGGGATATGAAAAGACAATAGTGTTCGCTGTTAAGATTCTATACTACGTTGCAAGAATATGTGGCTCGAAAACCTCTCCACCAGATACCATAGAGCTGCCGATCGATAGGAGAATAGCGGGGATCACGTATACCTCAGAAATAGCAGATACAGATGCCAGAGATCCTGTGGAGGAGATTATGAAAAACTATAGAGAAGCTCAGAGAGCTTGGAAGAAGGTTTCAGAGATCTCGAGGATCTCTATGATCAACCTAGACTCCCTACTATGGTTGTGTGGAAAATATCTGAGGGATGATAACAGAATTGAGAAGGCATATCAGGAGATCAAGAGCTATGCAGGGAGAAAGGCGGATGAGAGAGTCCTGAGGGAAGCTATATCTGAACTCCTGAGGAGAAAGCTCTGATTACATTAAATAGAGGACAAGCCTCGCCCTTCAAGACGGGGAGAAGGTCATAAGTACAAGCATGTTCCCTTATGTGGGGGCTGTTTCATAGTTTATTGATAGAAGTTAGATTTATAAGCTCTGATCTTAATTTATTATTACTGGTGCTAATTATTCCAGAGCCTTCGGAGAGGTTGTTGAGACCTAAGGAGGTCTGTCAGAGGCTTGGCATCAGCTATTCTACTCTAGCTAGATGAGTTAGGGAAGGCAGGATCAGAGCTATTAGGACTGCTGGCGGTAAGTATAGGGTTCCTGAGAGTGAGGTTAGGAGATTGCTGAGGGTCTGCCCATTAGTAGAGAGGTTAGAGCTGTAATATATGCGCGTGTGAGCTCATCGGATCAGAAGAACGACCTAGAGAGACAAATAGAGTACTTGAAGCAGTACTGCTCCTCTAAGAGGTATAGGGTTGTTGATGCTCTAAGTGGTGTTGCGAGCAGTCTGAAGACTGATAGGAGGAATCTGCTAAAGTTATCTGATTACATTGTGAATAGGCAGGTGGATGTGGTTGTGGTAACCTATAGGGATAGGTTGGCGAGGTTCGGCTTCGAGTACCTAGAGTACTTCTTCAACCGCTATGGCGTTAGAATCGAGGCTGTATTTGGAGAGGAGCCTAAAGAAGCCTATCAAGAGCTCGTAGAGGACTTAATAGAGATCGTGACAACCTTCGCTGGAAAACTCTATGGGATGAGGAGTCGTAGGAAGAAGATGCTGGTTGACGGGTTCAAAAAATTGATCAAGGAGGTTGAGGGAGGTAAGCAAGGCTAGAGCAAAGGCTGAGAGGAGGAAAAAGAGCAATGGAGAGTTGGTTATCAAGCCAGAAGATAGGATCTTTGTTAGTAGGACCGCTGTTATACCCTCAAAGCAATTATCTAAGAGGGGTTCAGGGCATTAGAAGAGATCGTGAACATATATAGCAATATGTTTAAGAATGTGCTTCCCCACGCATCTAGGAATGTAATTGAGAATTACTATAGGCTTAAGAATGAGAGGTATCGAAAGCTAAGGAATATATATCCAAATATCCCATCCCACTACATACATGGCTTATGCCAGGATGCTGTTGAAAGGGTATCCTTTCTAAGAAGGAAGAGGGCTAGGCAATACTCTAGAGAGATCTTTGATGAGCTTGTTAAGCATCTAGGTCTAGGGAAAAGGGATCTTAGGGGTAGGAGGATCGTGAGATATCTATGGAGGAGATCTTGGGAGATCGCATGGGATCAGGTAGATCTAGAGATGAGCGATGGAACATTAGTTCCGAGGATCAATAGTGTTAGCCTATGGCTAGTTGATGACCATGTATGGAAACCAGTAAACCCAACAAAAACCAGGATCAACTGTGTTAAGAATACTTTCTTCACAAGCATTGCTATTAATACCCATAGGGGCTGGGTGCACATAGATCTTGGGCCCTCTAAGGAGTTCTACAAGCTTCTGGCTAGAGGCTTTAAGCCGACATCCCACGCAAAGATTAAGCTTGATAGAAGGAATAGGAGAGTAGCTTTCCACCTATCCCTAGAGAAGGAGGCCGAGATCTACAGGCCTGGGAATATTAAGCCTGTTGATGTTAATGAGGATTCTGTAGCAACTCTATACGAGGCATTCGCAGTAATCCTAGAAACAGACCTTGCCAGGACAACCCTAGGCTATAACTATAGGAAGGAGAGCATCCAGAGGAGAAATAGATCCAGTGGCAGAGAGGCTAGAAAGGCTATGGAAAAGCTTAAAGAGAGAAAGAAGAAAAAGGATTATAGGATGAAGAAAGCAAACCTAATAGTAAGAGACGCCCTGAGGATGAGAGGAGTAATAGTTATCGAGGGAATATCCGGGGAAGATATAAGGGTTATGATCAGCAGGTATAAGAATAAGTAGCTGAGGCACAGGATATATCAGAGTGCATTGAAGGGAGAGCTCAATGCGATAATAGACAAGGCTAGAGAATACGGAGTGCCGGTATTGATTATAGATCCCAGGAATACCTCGAAGATCTGCCCGATACACAATGTCTCGATAGAATATGGGGAGGATAGAATAGGTGTCTGTAGCAAGGGAGGTGAGAGATGGCATAGAGAGGTAATAGCTTTGATAAATATCTATCTTAAAGCCCTCGAAGCCCTTTTGGGCAATGCCTAGAAGGGCTTCGGGGTTTCAAGTCTAGATGGGAGCCTCTTTCCGCTTGGCTCCACAGCCACCCATGAGCCCATAGAGATCCATAGATCTCTTTGGGAGAGGTGGAAGTTTCCCGATGCCACAGGATCAAAACCCTGTGGATCAAGAAAAACAGCAACCCCAAACAAAAGAAAATCAGTGATAATCAATGATCATCAGGGGACAAGCGGGATGTGTTCCTCGCTAACGGTATTTGATTGTATCTGTAAGTAGCTGTATTTCTACTAGCGGTGCGGACTAGGTCTGGGATCACTAGTTTCGCTCGAAATGCATGGATCTATGTCGCTTGTAACAGCCTATTCCAAGGATTTTCGCTTCTAATGCTATTATCTTTGAATAGATCTCAGTATATATATAGTTCCTATCCTGAAGAGAGTCCTTAGTCTATTTGAAGTTGTGAGAGAAATAGATACATATATAACCATTGAGAGGCCGATGCTTGGTAGGAGTGCTGCCAGATCTCTCCAGAAAGATCTTATGATGATATCCTCTGCATCCATTATTAACGGTATATAGGATGATATAGACGAGGCGATCATAAACGCTATAATATCCCTCCACGGGATCTCGAATTTCATCTTGCTGATGGCTAGCCTATATACATACAGAGTATAGGGTATTGAGGATAGGAGATATGTTAGGCTATATGGCATGACAAGGATAACAACGTTACTAATACCGCTATTTAAGAGTATATACTGCGAAATCGAGGCAGTAGCTATGCATGTACCCGCCCTAACCATCTGGGCTAGAGGGACCTTTCCGAGGGCTGAGCGTGCTACAAAAATGATGCTATTGCTCTTCAGATCGGCTCTCTCTAATCCAAGAGCTACGGCCTCGAATATGGCAGCATACCCCAGGATGAGAGCCTCTATAGAGGATATGATTAGCAATATAGAGCCATCCACATATGCTGGGTTGAAAACAGATATAGCTGGTTTCGAGAGTGCTATAAGCATAGCTGCGAGGAATATTGAGATAAAGCTATAGATAATAAGTATATCGGAAACATCCTCCCTTCTAGGCTCTCTAAGAACCTTGGCGTAGAGCCCCGAGGTAAAGGCTCCTGGAGAGATAAAGGATTTTGGTACAGAGGCTATGGAGAGATAGGCCGCTGTGATCGTTGTTGAAGAGATCAGACTTGTAATGGCTTTATCAATGTTGCTTAGAATGCCAGTTGCTATGCTGAAGATGCTTAGGATCGATAGTTTAAGAATCTTTATGGCCTCTCTAAAGCCTCCTCCAGAGATTCTTATATTTATATTGCCCCTTAGATCAATGACTCTCATTCTAGCAAGGAGAATAAAGCCGAGTATTATTAATACTATGCTCGCAACCCCGGGACCGATAACAGCTCCCAAGACACCAGAACCGAAAACGACTACCAGGTGGTATGTGAACACAAGCCTCACAGTTTCGAATACTATGCCTAGGTATCCACCTTTATCAGGAGCATATAGATTGAGCAAAGGGCTAACTAGACCTAGGGGTGATAGTAGAATATAAAAGATCATTACTAGGATGGAGAGCATAACATAGACCCAATTGTCTCCAATGAAAAGCCTCGATACTGCTATAAAGAGCGGTATTGCTATAAATAGATATAGGCCTCCGATAATCATAGTAGCTCTTAGCGAGCCAACCACGCCGAGCACGTGTCTCCTAGAACCCCAGTATATCCAAGAGCCTATGGGCGTTGTAAGCGCATTTGCAACGCCAAGAAGGGTTGCATATAAGCCGTATTCTAGCTGGTCCAGCCTTCTTATAACAACTACTGTGAATATAAAAGATACCGCTGTCCTGTAGATCCCAACGAGGAAGTTAATAATCGCTGATAGCCTGACCCTTATCCTGTGGCTAGGGCTTTTCCCTTTTCCCATTATCCTCAAGGAGATTATACAGTAAGGCTTATAAGAGAGCATTATTCAGCATCTATGGTGGTTAAGCTGGAAATCGGGGATCGAAATACATGGGGTTAGAGATAAGGGATAGAAGGGTTATCCTGAGATGCCTTGCATGTAATAGAGAGAATACGCCTAGTATCAGGTCTACATTCTGCAGTTTCTGTGGAGGTCCTTTAGAGGTTTTAATAGATATCTCGGGGATCTCTAGATCTGATTTTCATAGTATCAGGAGTATGTGGCGATATAGAAAGGCTTTTCCAATGGGCGATCAGGTGGAGCCCATAACTCTGGGCGAGGGTATGACTCCTCTTGCGAGGTTAAAATCTATAGGAAAGATCCTAGGGGTTAAGGAGCTATATGCAAAGGTAGAGGGTATGAACCCTACTGGGAGTTTTAAGGATAGAGGTATGAGCCTCGCTGTAAGCCTAGCAACTCACTACAGATACAGGGAATTTATAGTAGCCAGCACTGGAAATACCGCTGCTTCAGCCGCAGCATATGGAGCAAGGGCCGGGGCCAGGGTTACTGTGGTTCTGCCAAAGGGGCATGTTGCTGATGGAAAGCTGTTCCAGAGCATTCTCCACGGCGCTAGAGCGGTATATATAGATGGTTCCTTTGATGATGCCCTATTAAACGTATTCGGAGAGATCTCTGAGAAGAACTCGCTGTATCCCTTGAACTCTATAAACCCATGGAGGCTAGAGGGTCAAAAGACTGCTGCCTACGAAATAGTGGAAGAGCTTAATGATATTGACCTGGTACTGTTACCAGTTGGAAATGGAGGTAATATATATGCCCTTTATAAGGGCTTTAAAGAGGCTCTAGAAATGGGCTTAATAGAGAAACCCCCAAAGATCATAGGTATCCAGGCCAGGGGGGCTTCACCAATAGCCCAGAGCTGGATCAAAGGAGGGTCAGGCATAGAAACAGTTGAAAGACCAGAAACAGTAGCAACTGCAATAAGGATCGGTAAACCAGCTAACTGGCTAAAAGCATTTAAAGCGGTCAGAGAAACTAGAGGATTTTTCGCTATTGTAGAAGATGAAGAGATCTTAGCATCTCAGAAACTACTTGCCAAGTTGGAAGGGATCGGGTGCGAGCCTGCGAGTGCCGCATCTCTGGCAGGTCTAAGAAAGCTGATCTATGAGAGCCTCATAGACACTGACTCGAGAATCGTTATAATACTAACTGGACATGCATTAAAAGATCCTAGTATAAAAATATAATATCCCGAGGATCACATAGCGTTTCCCTGCTAACGGTATTTGATGTGTTTCCAAATACTTGTATCTCCACTAGCGGGGTTGCACCTAGGCTCGGGATCACCAGCTTCACCCAAGCCGCATGGGTGCCCGTCGAGCCAAACGCCACGGGCCTCCCATCTGGGAATAGATATTTCAAGCCGATGTTTATAGCCCCCACAACGTTTCTCTCAACAACCTGCTATCGACATATGCTACCCTCAAGACTATTTTTACAACCTTATATCTACCATTAGCCCCCTCACCGCAGTGCAGATCACTAGGGGGCTGTAGCCATCGATCCTCTTCTTCGTAAACAGGTCTACGCTTGAGGACCCCTTCTCAGATATTCTAACAACGTGTATGGGTCTATCCTCGAGAAGCTTTATCAGCTTAGTTACACTCCACTGATAATCCTGTGCCTAAGCCTCCTACCCTTATTCCTCTCCATCCTCTTCTTGTCATCACCATCGATATCACCTATAACAACTACAGCATTGTTCTCTCTAGCAAGATCATCTATAATGCTAGCAACATTATAGAGTATATCCTGCTTCCTATCGCCTTTTCTGAGCTTCCCCAATTTCCTCTTAACATCCCTCCCACTAGTAGATCTTCGCCTCGAGATCCTCTCCCTCCTAACTGAATAAGCTATAACCATCCTTCCAAGCCCGGTCTCAACCCTGATGGCCTCAACTAACATGCCGCCCCTGAATACGGCTATCATAACATTATTCTCATAACATCTAGAGAAACAACATTACTAGGATCGTAGGTGATCTCGAAGGATCTTGAGAATGCTAGATAAGCAAGCACCCTCCTCCCACCAGGTTCTAGCTTTAGCTCACTAGATAGTCTCCAGCCGCTGTAGAGGTATCTATGTAATTGCTTGTTATCCCTATACCTCAGCTCTACCCAACCCCTATGGGTTCTAAGAATTATACTCATTCTCAACCCCCAATCCTGGTTATCTGGGTAGACTATCTCGACCCTCCTAACCTCTGGCTTCCCTGTGTAAGCTCTACCCCTTTTCCTAGCCTCTCTAAAGGCTTTAGCCATCCTAACGGCATCTCTATAGGATCCCTTAATAACCCTTGTTGGCATCCAAGGATACTGATCCCTATACCTCTCGTAGAATACTCTGTGTAGTGTTTCTTGGGAGGCTTTATGATCTAATGCATACTCAATCATCTCCTCAATCATAGCTTTTAGCGGTTCTACAATCTCTCCGAGAGCCCCTCTAGCGTGCTTGTTAGCATAGTAATCAAGCAAAACAGCTCTACGAAGAACCCTGAAAAGCTTCTCCAAGAAATAGATCACCCACACATATTATATTACAAGTATACAGGATATTAAAACCTAGTAATCTGTTTAGTAATAGTGGTACCCCCTCTCATAGCAATCCCAATAAGCTTCCCCCAACCCTCCCCATCCCTTGAAACACCGAGAACCCTGGCAAACTCCCTAGTACTGAGATAACGCTCCTCTATACACACATCAAGTATTTATAAGTAACTAGAAGCATTTAAATCTATTGCTTGCCTTGTAACAGCCTCTTGAAGCTCGATGCTCCTGAAGGTGAGGTTTTACTCGTAAGGATTTTTCGAGTGGGGCTAGTTGAAAAGGTGTTCGACCCCATAAACGTTGATAAAAAGTACTAGAGGATGCTATAAGGGAGGCTAGTAACATAGTGGCTAAGAAACTTCTAGAACCTATCATATACGAGGATATCGTAGGATATGTAAACAACATTGCTGTCTCAGAGGTTATCTAAATTTCACTTAAACTTCTTACTAGTAAGAAAGCGTATGAGCTTAATGCTAACTTGGAGACTGTGAATAACGTACTTAAATCGTCAAATGCTCATCTACAATTCTTAGAGGATCATTTTAGGGAGCTCGCAGTAAAGGAGAGGATAAAGCGGTTAGCTATAAAGGTACCAGGTAATATGGGCTATTACAACTGAAAGCCTCGCCCTTTAGGGCGGGGTTTTTAATGCATAGGGGTCAGGTTTCAGTGGGCAGAAGTGCTAGAAGAATGTCCGGCGGGGGATCCCGAGGCGTACCCGCCAAAAACCCCCGACTCCCTGGAAACATTTAGAGAGCTAATAGAGAGGAGAAAAAAGAGCAGTAAGAGGACGGTCAGGCTGAGGCTATTCCCAAACAGGTATGAGGAAGAGGTGTTATTCGATATTGGCTTGGCATGTGCAAGACTGTGGAATGAGCTTAGCTATGAGAAGAGGCAGGCATTCTTCAATAGAGAGCTATCGCCTGGGAAGAGGGATGAGATTAACAAGAAATACTACCACAAATATATAAGGAGATTCTTGGTGTTAATGCTGGTCAGGTTATTAATAAGAATGATGAGGCTTGGAATGCATTCTACGAGCTCCTAAAGCATAAAAACAAATTACCACCGTCCATTAGGAAGTTATCTCCACCGGGCTATTGGAAGGATAGAGAGACTGGTGAGAAGAAGATACACGTATTAATTAGAAATGATAGATATCGTATCGCGCCTATCAGCGAGAACGAGGGATATCTTATCCTAGATGACTTCGATCGCGGGATAAAATATGTTGGCAGGATTAGGTGGGAGGGTAAGCAGGGTAGGCTTGGGATCATATACGTTAATGGTAGGTGGTTCGCACTAGCGCTAATAGAGGTTGGTGTGGAGCCGTCTGGTTCTATAAGAGATATGCTGAGGAGGCTTAGCATATCGACATGGATCTACCATCATGAGAAGTATTTAGAGGCTATGTATAGGAGGGATGAGAGGTTCAGGCATCTATACATAACATCCATTAAATTCCTAGCAGAAACACTATGGAGTAGGGGTGTTAGGAAGCTATACATAGGCTATCCATATATGCTATCACAGAATAATGGCAATGAGTATAACACGAATATATGGTGGTTTAGGAAGATAGTACTTTGGATCGCTGATATATTCATGGAATACGGCATAGACGTTGATATAGCTCCTGAGGAATATACAAGCCAGAGATACTCAATATGTGGGGCGAAACACAAGAAGAGAAGGATCTACAGAGGTCTGTATATCTATAGGAAGACTGGGAGGAAGATAAATGCAGATATTAATGCTGCACTGAACATAGCGAGAAGACTGGGACACAGGATAAGGATAGCTTAGGAAAATAGAGAGCTACTTGGTAACGTATAACGGTGTTTAGCCATTAATCTCCCGCCAGGAGGCTAACACCCGAGACCCCAGCATAGAAACCCAGCCCCTTAGGGGCAGGGTAAGGTCATATAGAAAATTAGACAGCTTAATACCATTCTAGGCATATAGGGCTGCTGCACAGTGCGGGGGGTGGGATTTGAACCCACGCAGGCCTACGCCATCGGGTCCTGAGCCCGACCCCTTTGACCTGGCTCGGGCACCCCCGCCCATAGATATATCTATATATCGAGCTTATAGAGCTTATGCTCTTTAGTAAGCGGCCTTGTAATATAGCGTTTCCCCTCCAGGCAGCTTATTTCTTCACAGAAAGTATATACCTAGAGGGTTCCCTATTCGGAGAACTTGCTCGCTAATCCTACAGACTGTTATAAGATTATGGATAAATTTAAATATCTCTGGCACTTATATATGCTTGAGTGCGTATAGGGAGGAAATGTTGGACTTAAGCATTAAGCCTCTAATCCTTAGTTATTTTGATGATGAGGTGATATCTCTGCTAGACCTGGGTATAGAGAGATCTCGGGAAGCGATGATGCTTAGAGCTCCCGAGACCGAAGCCCTGGATGAGGGCTATGCCCAGAGGGGCTCGGAGTTCCAACCCTAGAGGGGAGCGCAGTGCCGCTGGACTCCACAGCCACCGGTGAGCCCATAGAGATCCTTGGGCCTTTGTAGGGGAGGTGGAAGTCCCCCGATGCCACAGGATCAAAACCCTGTGGATCAAGAAGCAAAACAATCCAAAACAAATTAATATCAGCGATAATCAATGATCATCGGGGGACAAGCGGGAACGCTCATAGGTGCTGTAGAGCCTAGCAGAGAGATATTGCTTCCACATCCTAGGGAAGCATATTAAGTTGCTGATATTTTTACTAATTTTATGCTTGGTGTTATTTTATTATAATAAGTGAGCCCTTAATGAATGGGGAGGAGGCTGGGCTTGTATATAGTCTCCTGCTATCTATTTTCTATAGGGTTATTCTGAGGATTTTAGAGCGGAAGCTATCCAGTGTAAAGGGCTTCTTGGCTGCTTATATCATTGCGGTATATATGCCTATAATAGCTTATCTCTCTAATGTATCGATATATATTGGAATATTCTTTTTCTTGATATGGACTACTGCTATGATCCTTGTGGGCGTGCCCAAAGAACTCACTCTACATAGGACTCTAGCAAATAAGGTTGGGGTTCTCGATTTAGTCATGATAATCCCAGCAGTATCATCACTAATATTGATATTAATGCAGCTAAAACCATAACGAAGCTTCTGCACACCAGGCAAGCTACCATGAACACTTAACATTAAATAGAGGACAAGCCTCGCCCTTCAGGGCGAAGAGGATGTCATCCCCATCTTCACAGATTTCTCAGTTTCATGACTGAAGGTCATAATAACGTTTTTCGATCTCCATTACTGCCTTCATGAACTATTTTTAGTTTCATATAGATTTACAAGGTTTGTGGAAAATTCTCTGTGTAGCCCCACAATGTGGGTAGGGAGTAGAGACTCAAGCGGGCTCATGAGAATACAGAAAGGTAAGGACAGTCTGGATACGGGGGTTTCCCCACGGCAATGAACCTGGAATCAATGAGGGTAGAGCTGTGGATCGTGATCATCCCAAGCAGGAGGAGCCCAGCGATCGGATCCCGGTGAAAAGGGATCCTGAGGGTATTGAAGCCAAGGAAAGAGAGTTTGGTATCAAACAATATCAAGCCTAGTGAAACCCGAAGCCCTGCATTAGGATATATTCTCGCTGTCTCACAGGATATTGATCATCGGGTCTTAGCGATAACCGAAGTCTCTATATTATATATTGGTTTTTATGTGTCTTGATCCTGCCCTCTATTTATATCTTCTTAAATACTTCTAAGAACTATATATAGAGGTGTAGCTGGTTGTCAAACCCACCTGTTGATCAGATTAAGCCCTTGGTTGAGGATCTTAGGGGCGAGCTGGGTTTTATATATATAGCGAGGGCTAGAGCTCTGAGGGAGAAAGGATACAGAGTTATAAGCTTTGGTGTTGGGCAGCCGGATATACCCACTTTTGATCATATAGTGGAGAGTGCTAAAAGAGCCCTTGATAAGAGAGCTACTGGGTATACTGAGACAGCCGGTATACCTAGGCTTAGAAGGGCTTTTGCGGAGTATCTTAACGAGAGGTATGGGGCGGGAGCCAGGGAGGACGAGGTTATAGTAACAACTGGGGCTAAGACCGCGATTTTCCTTGCTATAGCCTCGTACATATCGCCGGGCGATGAGGTCATAATACCGGAGCCCAGCTACCCAGCATATGGAGAGGTTGTAAGGTTTCTGGGAGGGGTTCCCAGATATATCCCACTGATATTTAAAGATCCCTCTTCCGGATTCCAACTTGATTTAGAGATGCTTGAGTCGATTATAAATAAAAGGACTAAGATGATAGTGCTTAACAACCCCCATAACCCTACGGGATATGTATTCCCCCTAAAGATTGTTGAGTCCCTATATCAGCTAGCTCGTGAAAAGGGTCTCTTAATACTCGCCGACGAAATCTATGACAACTTCGTCTATGGAGAGACGGAGTTTAGAAGTATAACTAGTCTCTCTGGGTGGAAGGATTACGTGCTCTATGTAAATGGTGCTAGCAAGACTTTCTCGATGACTGGCTGGAGAATCGGTTATCTCGTAGTAAGGAGCGATATAGCTAGGAAACTAACTAGGCTGGCTGTTAATATATATAGCTGTGCACCGAGCTTCGCCCAGGAGGCTGCCGCAGACGCTCTGAAAGGGGATTGGGCGCCGGTTAAGAGAATGATCGAGATCTTTAGAGTAAGGAGAGATCTAATATATCAAGAGCTATCGAAGATCAAGGGTCTCGAGGTATGGAAACCTCATGGAGCCTTCTATATCTTCCCAAGAGTATCTAGCATACTGAGTAGAAGCAAAATGAGCGTTGAGGAATTTGTGGACTATCTGATAAATAAATACCAAGTGGTTGTTCTACCTGGAAGCGGTTTTCCAGATACGGCTGGCAGAGATTATATAAGGCTAAGCTATGCAGTATCGGAAGAAGATATAAAGGAGGGGGTTAGGAGGATATCGGACGCTGTCAAGGAGCTCATCGGCTAGAGACGCGTCTGCGTATATAAGCTCTTAATGCTGGGGCTCTAAGGATCATGAGGGATCCTGGGGAGATACACAGCATTCAACGTTCATTGCAGTGAGAACAACTTATAAGCATTGGTATATATAGTAGTAAGAGGGCGAGGCTTTCAGTGGTAAAGGCTCCAAAGGGGTATAGACATAGGACTAGAAAGATACTAAGGAAGCGTGTGAGGGAGAGAGGAGGGGTCCCCAGTTTAAGCTATCTCCTTATAGATTATAGGGATGGGGACAGGGTGCACATAGTGATAGATCCTGCTATTCAGAAGTCTATGCCTCATAGAAGGTACCATGGGAGGACTGGTATTATAGTTGGTAAGAGAGGCAAATCCTATGAGGTCAAGGTGCATCTAGGCGATAAGGAGAAAACCCTGTATGTTAGGCCTGAGCATCTTAGACCGGCTCCCGAGGTTTGGGAAAGGGTTGTAAGCGAGACTAGATCCCTTATAGAGAGTATAAAGTCAAGGATAAGGGAAGCGAATTCCGTGATTTTGAAGGCCCTCTCCACAGCGTAGGAGGGCGTCTATTTTGAGGATCCTTTCTTTTAGGGAAGCACCACTTCCAAGTGTGAAGAAAATACTTCTCGAGACCGAGGCTAGGGGCGTTAAGCTTCAAGATCTCCAGAGGAGGGTGCTAGAGCACGCCACTATATTCTCTAAGTGTAGAGAAGACAAGACTGAGGAGCTTGTAGAGAAGCTTATGGGGTTAGGGCTTAGAGAGGTGACAGCTGTTCACGTGGTTAACATATGTCCTAGAACTAAGGACGAACTTCTATCTCTTCTGAACTTTGAGCAGAGGATGCCTGATGAGGAGCATATGGAGAAGATCCTCGAGATGCTTGGCGAACACTGCAGATGCTAGCTGGTGTATAGTATGTATAGAGGTGCAAGAGATCGCCAGCCTAGGCACTATAGGGTGAGGGATGTATATGTTGTTGTGCTAGACTATATGCCCAATGGCAACCCCCTTGATAGGCATCAGCACCATAGAAGCTCTCCAATAGCCCAGGTCATAGGCACTAAGTACCTATTTCTAGTAGAGATGATCCCGCCTGTTGGGCAGCATCTAAACATAGGCGAGAGGATCTATGTTGAGCAATCGCCGAGGGGGTTTCAGGGCCCTAGGCTGGGGGAGAGGCTTGTTTGGCAAGATCTGACAGGCGTTGCTAAGGATAATCTACCAAGGGTTTTAAGGAATATATTAATTGAGAAGGAGAAGGTCTATACCGAGTTTTTCAACGTAGCCTCCTCCATAAATATAAGGCTTCATATGTTTGAACTCCTACCGGGGATTGGTAAGAAGAGTCTAGAAGCTATCCTCTCTGAGAGGAAGAAAAAGCCCTTTGAATCCTATAAGGATATAATCCAGAGAGCCAGGATCTCTGATCCGGTCAAGGCGCTCGTGGATAGAATAGTGCTCGAGCTGATGGGTGGGGAGAAATACTACCTCTTTGTAGAGCCTCCCAGGGATGCGGCTGATGCCGTCTTCTTCAAGATGCTTGATTATCTATATGCTAGGGTTAATTATAGAGAGCCATGGTGATCTTTGTCCCCGAGGACCATGTATCCTCCGATGAATAGAGATGAGCTGGTCAAGCTAGTCAAAGAATTAATTAGAGAAGCCGGTTTAAGACCTCGCAAAACGCTTGGACAGCACTTCACAATAGATCCTAGACTCATTGAGGAGATAAAGAATCTAGCATTGAGCTTCAAATGCTCCGACCAACTAGTCGTTGAAATCGGATCCGGCTTCGGCTTCCTCACAGCACCTCTATCGAGAACATGTGGCAGGATCATATCAATAGAACTGGATCGAAGGCTCTACAATTTAGCAAAACACTTCATATCTAGCTGCTGCAGAAACGTAGAGCTAGTCCTGGGGGACGCCCTATCGATCTTAGAAAATATAGATAAGTACCAAGGAGTTATAGGATCAATACCGTACTCAATCACAGGCCCCCTCCTGAGCATCATAGCCAGAGGAAGCGCGGAATGGGCCATCCTGGTTCTCCAGAAAGATGTTATTGACAGGATCTCCTCGCCTCCAGGGACGCGGGAATATGGTTCGATCAGCGTTCTAGTGAACCTCACATTTAAAGTGAGAAAAGGGAATATATACCCACCTCACAGCTTCTACCCAGAGCCAGAAGTATTCTCTCAGACAGTCATTCTAGAGAGGAAGAAGGAGTCTATAGCAGTGGATAAAGACCTCGAGAGATTCTTAAAGTGCCTATTTAGCCAGAGAAGAAGACTAGTTCACAAAGCAGTGAAGATCTGTACTGGAATAGAGATACCAAGCATAAAAACTAGGGTATTTCAAATGACGCCAGAAGAGATATATAGTCTATACCAAAGATCTGCTTCAGAGAAAGCCACCCTCTTGTCCCCCGATGGTTATTGATATTCTTTTGTTTTGGATTGCCTTGCTTCTTGATCCACAGGGTTTTGATCCTGTTGCATCGGGGGACTTCCACCTCCCAAAGAGATCTTGATCTCTATGTGTTCATAGGTGGCTTTCGAGCCCAGCGGAATGGAACGCTGTCTAGACACCCCTGAATATCTTTGAGAGCTCCTCCTCAAGATCCTCCTGAGTCATGTCTAGATAGGTCTTTATTGTTGAGTGATCGCTGTGCCCCAACAGCCTTCTAACAGCCTCCAGGTTCTTAGTAGCCTTTAAAACCGCTATTACATAGCTGTGCCTAATAGCGTGTGGCCTTATCCTCTTTCCCAGATATCTCTCCGAGAAGCCATAGACTATGTTCCTCCCATGTCTAGGTGTGAATCTGAATAGCCTCTCGCTAGCTATCCTCTCCGTGTAGCCCCTAACAATACCCCAGAAGAGGTTGCTTGGGACTGGCACGACCCTTATAAATGATTCTCTCTTCTTCAGCTGGTTTATCCTCACAGCCCTTCCTCTGAAATCGAGATCGGATTTCGATATCTTCATAGCCTCTCCAATCCTGCATCCCGTGAAAACAAGGATAGATATCAATGCTAGGTCTCTGAGCATGTATCTACCCCTCTGAACATCCCTCCAAGCCCTTGAAACAGCTTCTAGAAGTGCTTGGTATGGAGGCACGTCCACCAGCTTTAGGCTTCCCCTTCTCATGGCTATCCAGATATGTCGGGAACATTGATTCTTATAAAACCAACGGCTTTTCCCGAAAGGCTGGTACCCAGATCCGATAGCCTTCTCTCAAAACTCCCCATAAAGTCCTGGAAGGAGCTTCTGAGGCTCGATAGAGAGGCTGAGAGATCAGTTATATTCCTCCCAAGAATCGATATCTGCTGCTGGGAGGAGGCTAGACCCATGCTGAGATTCCTAATACTCTCCCTCACAACATCGAGCCCCGAGAATATCGACGCCACATTAGCCTCTAGAATCGATATCCTCTGGCTCAGGCTTGAGTTAAGGATCCCAAGATCGCCTCTAATTGAGGATATATTAGCGGCTATACCGCCAATCTGCGATAGACCCTGAGAGATCTTCATAGCTGATATGGAGATCTCAGCCCTGCCGATAAGTGCGAAGTATCCGGGGACCTCGAATACTAGGATATACTCCTCCCTCTCTGGGAATGTGATCCCGCTCACTGATGATATGAATCTATTCGATGGTGTGATCATATAAACAGCGCAAGGGGTAAGGGGTCTTCTGAGTATGAGAAGATCAGAGCTAGATCCTGTATAGGCTGCGGTACAGATAACCTGAAGGTAACCCACTCAGGAGGCCCTGCATTTATATATGTTAATAGCGATAGAATAGCCTATAGAATCCTCTCTAAACGATGCGGGGACAACGACGGTTATTGGTATCCTGGCAATATATGATCCCGAGGATGCCGTTATATAGCCAGCATAAGTACCAGGAGGTGTTCTCGATGGTATTGATATGTTAACAAGAACACTCACTCTATCACCGGGCTCTAGAGAGAAGCTCTGTGGGGAGAAGGATATGGCTATTTTCCTAACAACACTTGATCCCATATAGCTAACAAGATCCGTTGAATCAAGACTAACCCAAGGCTATAGTTAGCTAGGCTAGAAACCATTAGAGAGACCCTACCACTAGAGCCAGGAGGCATTACAAGCACCTGAGTAAAACCCTGAAGAGCTCCTCCGGGAAAGGATAGCCTAAGCGGGTTTGTTAGAGCTTCGAGAGCCCTAACCATACCACTACCCTGCTCAAGAAGGTTGGGGTTCTCATATATATCAGAGATCGGCACTGGAGAGGCTGTCATGACTATAGATTCCTTAACATCAATAGGAGACCAGTTTGGATACACCTGCTTTAGAAGGGCAGCAACGCCTGAAATATGTGGGGTAGCCATAGAGGTTCTGCAGAATGCAGCGCTTGAATTGACGGGAACTGAGGATATTATCCTAATACCAGGAGCTGATACATCTGGAAGCGATATATCGAATGGAATAGGACCCCTCGGCGAGAAAACTGCCACCGAGGAGCTTGAGATAGATTACCCCTAGAGGTGTCAGCAGCACCAACACATATAACACCCTGGGCTAGGCATAGATAGTTAATAGTATACTCCACAGGCCCCTCATTCCCAGCAGCTATAACCACAACAACCACCGCAGATACTGCTCTAGATATCGCTGTTATTAGGGGGTCATATTTATAGTAGTAATAACTAAACCACGGCGGTAATTGGTTCCTATGCTCATACATATAATCTGAGCCTCATCACCAGTATTCGGGGCATTGTCTGGACCAACCAGGGCCCACTGGATACCCCTTATAATCCAAGAAGTCGCCGCAAACTCGCATTGTAGTACTGGGCTGAAGACTATGACATTATATATATCAACCCCTGGGGCAACCCCCTATGGGTTATATTCTGGCTAGCAATGATCCCGGCTACATGTGTTCCATGGGGATTGCTCTCATTCCTATATGTGCATATATTCACAACCCCTGTTCTAGTAGCATCATACTCAGCAACGACAACGCTCTTGTTATCCCTTATTAGCCATGGGTGGTTAACCTGTATCCCTGTATCTAGGATCGCCACCTTCACCCCCCAGTGATCCCCATGGCCTCCAGCACGTCGGCCTGAACTATTCTTCTACCCGTGTTATCAAGGGGGGATAGCGTTGAATCCTTACTAACCTGGATCTTCTCAATAGGCTCTACAAGCCTGTAGACTCCATAGCCTTCTCAACACAGTGATCTGGGATCCTCTTTCTACCATTGATCATCATGCTCACACACTGCTCAGCAACACCCAGAGCCTCAGCAACACCCCTAAGACCAAGCTTCCCAACAAGCCTCTCCAAAAGCCTAACCCTAAGATCTCAGAGATCGAAGAAACACCCAAAAAACACCACATAAACAATAAACAAACAAAAGAATAAGCAAAAAACGAGAAAGCAATTAACAAATAAACTAGAGAAACAAGCAAGAGTAAACCACCCACTATAACATACACACTAGAAATCAACAAGAAAACACAGCGATCAGTTTACATAACGAAGATCAGAAAAAGATCCCGAAGATCAAAAGAACCCCGAAGACCATCGATTTATAAATGAGGATCATTAGGAGTGAAGATCTTTGGTGCCGCGGCCGGGATTTGAACCCGGGTCACGGGCTCGAAAGGCCCGCATACTCTCGGCGCAAGGCTTGTCCGGGCTATACTACCGCGGCTCCATATTATTATTTCTGTATAGGGGCTTTTAGGGGTTTGGGTTTACCCGCTCGGGGTGACCCCGACCCACAACCCCACCATCATAGCTTCCTCAGGTTCATCGCTGTGGGGAAACCCCGATACAACAACCCTTATAAACTTTTATGAAACCCAAAACAGTTTCTTAAGGGCTCCCATCTGAGAAGGGCCCAAGATCCTCGAAACATCTGCGACCCCAGAGCGATCCTCAGGATCAAAATCCTTCACCCAAAAATTTTGGGTGAAAAGATGAAGCATAATCAACCCCCAGCCCAGTCAGCAATATTCCTTAGAAACCCTAAGAGGACTGGAGAGCTAGAAAAACCATCCCTGCCTAGAAAACTTAGGGAAACTTAAGGGAACTTGAAACCCTAAGATTACCTCAGGAAAATAATATAAGGAATCTGGTGCTCGAGCATCAACCCAAAAACTTTGGGTAACTTTTCTAGTCAATGGGTTATCCATAGATTTGTGGGGGTTTGATCCCGAGAATCTTCTCAGACCCTCGATTGCTGCTCGAGGATCTTTCCAAACTCTTTACCCAAAAATTTTTGGGTAACTGCATAGCTGGGTTTTTGGTTTTAGTGTGTTGTGTTTCCTCTTTTACCTAGCAAGGGAATACAGTTCAGCTAGAGTCATCCTCACCTCAATAGAGACAAGATACATGTAAACCAACATTTTTCAATAGGTTGTAATCGGGATAACCTGGGTGGAAACTCGGTAATTCTGATGGAAGTTTGGTAACTCTGATTACCATTTGATGAGATCATTGCCAGAGTGAATGATCTGGTTTTGATCAGGTAACTAGAATTACCACCTGATGGACTGGTAATTCTAGTTACCATTTCCAGATCGGAGTTTCCACTAGAGTTACCACTTAAATACCGCTGGCTCTCTGTTTTAAGCTCTTCCCTGTTTCTGTGGGGATGGGCGTGGAGATCTTGGATCTTGCTTCTAGGCTTGTCAGGGTGTTGGCTATGAGGGTGCTATTACAAGCCATTAATACTAAAATAAAGCTCTAACCCAAAAACAATACTCTTATCAAAACACAAACAAAAACCGAATTTTTACTTAAATTACCCCCAAACTTTATCAGGGATTATGTTGTTTTTAAGGCTCTTTCCATAGTTTATTAATGGATAGGAGGGTCTTGGTTGCACATACCCCTTGAATGGATTGTTATAAACCCCGGGATTGTTGCTGGAGCTGAGGATCCAGAGCCATAGATATTATGGATCTTCGATGCTCGATGCACACCACCCCAAACACAGCACCAAAACGGGGGGCGGGCGGGGCGGGAGGCTGCTTGGTTTTTGTTTTTCTTCTCATATTATCTTTCCTCTATGTGAAGTGTTTTAAGCCTCCAGGGATTACTATTATTGGGTTGCCATGGGGAGAGCAGTATCTTCTAAAGCTAGGGTTGCTGGGAGGTCTAGGAGGAGCTATAGCTATGTCCCGCTGCTGGGCGTTATATGTGCTGAGGAGGAGGTTCTCAGGGCTCTTGCTATGCTTGCTGAGGGTAGGCTTCTACATGCCTCCGACCTTGCAAGGGCTCTCGGGATAAGCCTTTCAAGGGCTTCATATATTCTGAAGAGGCTTGTGAGGTGGGGTTTAGCGAAGGCAGAGCTAGACCCCATCAACGGAAAGACTGTCTATTCAGTGAAGAGGGATGCGAGGTGGAAGGAGAGGCTTAGAGGCATAGCCCTCAGAGCATCCGGGGATAGGGCATATGCTGAGGAGCTTTGCAGGAGAGTCTCAAAAGCTGTGGGGGTTGGGCATGGCTCTCAAGGCTAGGGACTGGGCTCTGGATGGGGAGTTGAGAAGGGCTCTAGAGGCTGCCAGGATACACAGGGGTCTCGGGATATATCTCTACCTCTTATCAAGGGGATCGGCAACCCTCGACGAGGTCGCCGAGTTCTATCGAAAGGCTGCTGGGTCTCTTGAAAACGCTAGGGCAAATGCCATGACACAGCTAAGGATTTTGGAGAGGAAGGGCCTGGCCAGAAGGGTTGGAAAGGATAGGTGGGCTGCGATCTATGTGGATGGGTATGAGGCTATGTTCGATGTTAGGAAGTCTAGGGCTGTCATGATCTCATGGGCTAGGAGGGATGCAAGAGATCTCCTCGGGATAGGCATAGAGGCTGTAGAGAGGGATGGGGAGGCCTTCAGAAAAAGGGTTCTTACAAGGGCTGAGAAGGCTATGAGATACGCCGAGAGGCTTGCTGGGAAGGGCTATTTAGATGCAGCCCTCGACCTAATAGCCCACACACTCCTAGGCGTTAGAAAGACTGGGGTTCTATGGGCATGGCTGCCAGGGGATATATTCATATACTACGAGGGTAAGACAGGCTTCTTCCACGCCGTCCAATCAAGCTATGTCGGGGATATCCTCAGGAGGCTGGGGATAGAAAATGGGATAACTGCTTGGCACACCTCTAGGAATGATATATCCCACTGGATAGTTAAACACCTCTTCCACAGCTTCCCAGAGGCTAGGAGCGTTGCCCAGGGCCTGTGGGAGATTGGCTTGATAAGGGGCTCCCCGCCGATGGTGATAAAGATCTGGAGGGGCTATGTTGACGGAAGGGAAGCCGTCTTCCTAGCAGTGTACAGGCAGGAAACCCCCGAGAGGCTCATCCTCATAGCGAGATACTCGATATCCTCCGAGGCGCTGGGAGACCCGGAACCCCTCAGAGGCAGGAGGGAGATATCAGCAAGCACCCTAGGAGTTAGACATGTTGATGAGGAGAATGCAGAGCCCTACCACTCAAGAGCCTCGAAACCCCTATAGCACCCCCAACCCAGCCAGCAATATTCCTTATAAAATAATAGAAGGGATATGGGGCTCAAGCATCTACCCAAAAATTTTTGGGTTAAAAATAGTTGGAAGGGGTGGCTCTGCCATTTCAACAGCGACTCTTGGTTGCCTTGAGGTTTTTTAAGTGTTACCTCTAGGCAACGTTTGATGATATGCAGATGTATAAAGCGATCGTAGATCAATCACGGCGGAATCATGTTACCTAGAGGTAACAGATCTTGTCAGATTGATCTAGCTTTGTTACCACAAGATAACAAAGCATGCAGTTCAAGTCTATCTATTCTGTTTAAATGGTTCCTATGGAGCCCTCCTTAATTTAGTTGAGGGCATATTGTTTGGGGGCTCTGGCTTGAGGGTCTCTGCTCTATGTGTTCTTCTCGTGGCTCTTCTCGTGCTTGGTGTTGCTAGCCCCGTTTCATCGAGCCCAGGTGTTGAGATCGATGTCATCGCTGTTGTTAAAAGGGTTATTGATGGAGACACCTTCGATGCTTTCCCAGTCGGAAGGGTTAGACTTGCAGATATTGATGCACCAGAGCTCGGGACTGCTGAGGGAGAGGCATCCAGAATCGCCCTTGAGAGACTCATCCTGGGGAAAACCGTATACCTAGACGTGGATGATCTGTATGTTATTGATAGATATAACAGGGTTGTGGCTATAGCATATATCAGGTATAACGATACGCATCTGCTGAATGTTAATAAGTGGCTTGTGGACAATGGATATGCAAGGGTTGTTGACTATCCGAACGAGTTCAAGCCATCAGCATGGACACTCTACATATACTTTCCAAAAGAATATGAGGCGAAGCAGCCAACAACAATAACAATAACAACCACGCAGGCTAGAACTATAGTTACAACAACAACACAGACTATAACACAAGCAATAACTAAAGCCTATACAGATACACGGACGATCACATTAACAGCCACATTAACAGATGTGAGGACAACTACCATATTGAAAACAGAGGTGAAGACACATCTAGTGGAAATAACCAGGGAGATAACTAGGACAGCAACCATTGGGATAGGCATTGATGGCACATTGATCATAGCAGCTATAGCAATCATATTAACAATCATATTGCTGCCCTGGATACTAAAACGCCTCATCCACAGATAGAGCAAATAACAGATGAGAGTCCCAGGTTTAATATATTTTCTTCTATATTTTTTGGGATCTATATGCCCATTCCTCGTGAGATTCTTGAAAAGCTATATATTTCTATGAGCGATCAGGAAATAGCAAAGCAATACGGCTATTCCCCAAGGTATGTGAAAAAGCTAAGATCCATATATGGATTATATAGAAGATATAGAAGGAAGATGCGGAGCAAATGTTCTGAGATACCCAGGGAGGATATTGAGAAGCTATATAGTTCGATGAGCGATAACGAGATAGCCAAGATCTACGGGGTGTCTGCTGATTGCATCAAGCTGCTTAGACTCAGATATGGGCTGTCTAGGAAGAGGATCTGCCCCAAGATATCGAGGGAGGAGCTTGAGAAGATGATTGATAAAACAGATCACGAGATAGCTATGATCTACAACACTAACCGTCAATGCATCACAGTAAGAAGGTTAAAGCTGGGCATCAAGAAGTATGTTGGTGTTAGGAAGTTTATCGCTAGGTGGGCTGATGAGGTTGAGGATTTCCTGCTTAGGAAGATAGAGGTTGAGGGGATATGCTACACAACAACTAAGGAGATCAAGGAGAAGCTCCGCATAAGGATATTCACAGATGTGTGGGACGAGCTTGCCAGGAGAGGGTATAAGATCTTCAAGATATGGGGGAGATATATTGGTCTCGATTTCCCACGCACTTTCATATACAAACCAGGATGTGAAGAGCTAGTGGCAACAGAGATACTGATGGAGATCATGAAGCAGGTTGAGAAGAGAAAGAAGAGGAGAGACATAGAAGAGGTTAGGAGAGCCGTTAGTAGTATAATACGAAGAAATATACTGCCAAAAGAGATCGAAGAAGCATTGAAGAGCGTTCTAAAGGATATGGCAAAGCTATCTTCATATTCTTAGAGCAACAGAATAGCTTATTAAGGATTAGCAATGGATTAATTGGTGGAGGTGTGTTATGGGTTGTTTCTACTATGATGATGACTCGGAGTATAGCGATCTAATAGATGCTCTGCTTGAGAATGGTTTTGAAAGGATTAGCTGCACAGAACTCTGTTACTATGATGAATTTGGCAGAGAGCTTCGGACACCCTATTATGCTTCAACCACCTGTTATCAGAAGAAGTATTGGTGGGGCATTGCTACTCTAACCAAGACCGATATAGATCTTGTTGAGAACGATGATGATCCTATCTCTGTTTATCTCCAGGTTTATGACTATCCGCCAACAATTGTTAGGAGGATCTTAGATGGCTCTGCAGACTATAAGGAGCTTGATGATGCCTTTAACGAGCTCATTGATTCAGTTTTAAACTATGATAAGGTTGATATCTATCTAGGTTATGACTCCATACCTGTTGATCACGATATTGAGCTTGCATGCAAGAGGAAAGATCTTATTGGCTGTGTTGAGAATATCTCCTCGTGGATCGGCGACTTCATAGAATATCTAAAGAAAAAGGCTGAGGAGCTTTTGAGGAAGTATAAGCCCGATGAGCTTGAGGATTATAGATGCCCTAGATGCGGGGTGTTAATCAAGAACTATGAGCGTGAGTATCATCTAGCTGATCATGAGATGGATGAGGCTAGGGAGCAGCTCCGTGAGGCGGAGAGGATAGTTAGTGAGGAGCTAAGGATCCCCAGCAGCTCGGAGTATCCATTGGCATTTAAGCACTTCGAAAGGGAGATTGAGGAGATGCTGGAGAGCAAGATCCTGCCCCTCTTCAGAGGAGTAGCCGATGAGATCAATAGGAGGATCGAGGAGAAAGGGTTAAGACATCTAGGAGTGCACAAGCTATATTATCTGGAGGATATAGTAGATCTGCTGAAGAGCATCCCAAGAGAGATCAGGTGGATGGTGGTAGGGAAATACACAATAATGCCATTTATTCTCTCAGGCACAGCGTATGAAACACTCATGGAAGCGATTGATAATGATGAGGCTCTCAAGGAGCTGATGAGGAGACCAAGCTTCAGCATTAGGGTAAAGAGGAAGAGGGGAGGGCTATATATCCACTTATTTAATAATGATAAGCAGGTAGCATATCTAAGGGTTGATGAGAGGCTGAAGGATAAGATCCGTATGAAGGTTGCGGAATGCCTAGAAGATCCCGAGGAAATAGAGACAACAACAGAGGAGCTATATAGAAAAGCAATCCAACAACTATTTTAAAGTCTAGATCTTTATGACTTTGTATTTTCCTCTGCTTTTTTCTTCGATTTCTTTGAGTGATTTTTTCTGCACTAGGTATATCCATGGTGCTATCTTCTCACCTCCGATCCTCTTCAGGAGTCCTCCAACATAGTATGTTTTCCCCCTCACAGCTACCCTCTTCCCCTCTAGCAGAGTTCTTAGCCTCTCCCTCTTATCCCTAGGGGGATCCACCTTAACCAGCACAGGCTTTTCGAGGTCTAGTATTGACTGGGCATATAGAATCCCCCTATAGAGTATGGACTGCCATGTGTATGGACTGTCAGCCTCTACAGCCCTCGGGATCTTCGAGGAGATCTTTGAATCCTCCACAGCCCTGATCAGGATCCGTGGGTGGACAGCAACTTTGTTCCTAACAGAATAGATGTGGAGGGCAGCGGCTACCCCATAATCCATAGTGGTTTTAGCAGCTATATACAGAGCTATATAGATGGTCTCATCCTCTGAGAGATCCCTAGCCCATCCAGGTAGGTTCACACATACCGTGCATTCATCACCACACTCCGTTTCTCAGCAGATGGTGGTTCTCCACCACCTGCTTCTCAACGGTCTCCCCGAGCCCCCTCACCGCAGAGGCTCCCCACCAGTCGCCTAGCGGATCATCACCCTACGGCTCTCGGAAACCCGGGGTCACCGATAAATATAGCTATAGGAGCTTATAAACTCAGCACCTGAACATCAATAAATATGGGTGCTACAAATGATTATAAAAATTGAAACAGCCCCACATGGGGCTCTGGGCTACAGTGTGTTCCCCACACACTGGCCACATATCCCCGAGTCCCAGGTATTTGGGAGTTGGGGGCAACTCCCAGTGAGGGATAGGGGTAATGGGCCGGAGACCCGGCCCAGAGCTAAACCACTTAAAAGGGGATGTAGCCCAAACCTCCCAGCCCTAGAGGGCGAGACTTTCATTTGTAATAAATTCTGCTACATATATTATTTCTGGGTGGTGGGGAATATTGCGCAGAGCTAGGGATCGGAATATTGAGGACATTGTGAGGCACCGCGATTTAGCGGTTGAATTCTTTTATAAGGGGCTGGCTGAGATTGATGGAAGCCCTGCCCAGGCCTCAGAAAAGCTATACAAATCAGTTGAGGAGGGTGTGAAGGCCCTAGCCATATACTACGATCTCAGGGACGTGCTTGAAAGGGTAGGGGATAGGGGGAGGTGGTCTGTGAGGGATCTTGAAGATGCTGTTGTGAGGCTAAGCAAGATATTGGGTGAGTGGCTCAGAAGAGCTTGGGAGGCAGCCTATTACCTCCATGTAGAGGGCTTTCACGAGAGCAGGCTGAGTTCGGCCAGCGTGAGGGAGAGAGTGGGAGACGTGGAAAGAGTCATCGAGGAAATCAAGAAAATCACCATATGAACTTTACAACCTGAAAGCCTCGCCCTTCAGGGTGGGGAGGAGGTCAGGGATCATAAGAAGCAGCAAAAGGGAGCTACGGCCTCTAGCTCTTCCTGGCTAGTGTCTCTACTAGCCTTGCTATGATCATGTCTCTCAGGCTATCCATGCTCGCTCTCATCTGCTTCACATCAGCTTCCAGGCCCTCGACCCTCCTCTCAAGGGCCTCTATCCTCTTCTCAACATACTCTATCCTCTTCTCTATTACGTCCATCCTCTTTTCTATAGAATCCATCCTCGCTGATAGGCTCTTCTCAAGAGCCTCCATCCTTGTTCTTAGGCTCTCCTCGAGGCTTGCCATTCTCTTCTCTATGGATTCCATTCTGGCCTCTAGAGTCCTCCTGGAAGCCTCCATAAGTAGGAAGCCTACTTCCCAGTCGCTCAGCCTCTCACCCCTAACAGCCTTATCAACGATCTTCTTAGCATACTCGGCAAGGATAGATGCTATAACATCCACACCTATAGAGGCCACATGCTCAGCCATGAACCATCAAGAAATAATCACCCCGGCAACATATAAGCATACCCCTGTATAACCTTATGGTCATAAAGTTACCTCGATCTCCATGATTTTATATAATCTTATCTCCATATTTTTACTTAGGGTTAGAAATGTCTAGATCATGGGATCTTGGTTTGGACTATAGGCAGGTCTATAGGATGATCTTAGCTAAGGTTAAGGAGCATATTAGCAGGAGGGCTTTCGCATCGTATTGCTATGCCTGCGTGCTTTTGATCCAGCTTAGGAATGGGTCGAGGGTCAGCGAAGCTGTCGACGCAGCTATAAAGTTTGCAGATCAGAGATCTAACGAGGTGTATGTTAGGGTTAGGAAGAGGAGGGATGGCTACGAGAGGCTAATGATCCTCCCAGAGGAGCTCAAGATCCAGGATATATCAATCTGCAGAGAAATACTATCGAGGGGTAACGCAGCCCTAAGGGTTAAGGTCTATGCTAAGAAGGTTCTCGGGATAAACACCCACAGCCTTAGATACGCTAGGATAACCCATATGCTGAGGAGCAACGTCAGCCCGAGCATAGTGGCAAAGATCACGGGGCATAAGAAGCTAGACTACATACTAACATACACACAGATAAAAACAGCAGAGGAGGCTCTGAGAAACATAAGGTGATACCCATCGAGACGGGTCGGCGGAGCGTTTATCGTGTTGCCCTCTATATATTGATATAATGATCCAGGGATTTGTATCCTTTATATCTTAGAGCTATGTTAAAGCACCTGCCCTCAGCAGTACATATATATAGTATAACGTGTTTGTTGCACTCGTATATCTCTACAGCTTCTCCACTCACGCTATACCTACATTTAGGCTTATCGCCTTCATGAAGTATAATTACTTGGGCGTTTTCAAGTTTTATCGGAGCATATGCATATCCAATTTCGCTATAACCCTCTATCTTGGCTAAGTCCTCATATCTAGCACAATCTATATAGACGCTGCCAATGCTGCCTACGCATATTTCTCTTAGAAAGAGCTGTTGCCCTTCTCCTGCAATGTGCACGTTTACCCCCAGCCTAGAGGCTATTTCTAAGTATTTGTTGTGCTCTACTTCAGCCACGACAACATGGAACCTACATCTATCTAGAAGCTCTGGAGTGTATGTGCTCACTACCCAGAGATCAAATAATATATCTCCAATAACCTGCCTATTCAGTTCCTTCTTTGCCTCTATTATATTGATCACCTTGGATCTCTCAAGGATATCACACATAACATTGCCTACATCATTAGATCTAACTACCCTTTCTCCAAATCCCTGGAGCATCTCCTCCACACCCTCGAAGCATACAGCATCAATTCTACTGAAGAGCTGGCTCATTGTGAGAAGAGATCTATGTCTCCTACATATTTTGGGATCGAGGAAAATATCTAGTGGATATTCTAGGATGCAGAAACCCAGATCAATTCTCCTCCTCAGAAAATTGATCAGCATATCAGCCTCAGGACTCTTCATACTCTTATCTATGCTTTTAACACCTCTTCTATCTCACTATGGCAGGGCTAAGAAATAAATATAACATGACCATGAAGAGCATTGGAGGGGGTGAACCACCCAAAGGGAGCCCCCGCCTTTCGGTGCGGAGTGGAGGTCAGACCTATATAGAGTTGATCGTATCGCTTCATTTACTGGGACTATCAACATCCAAACCAGCACACCCTTATAAATAAAAATGCAAATATATAAGCTTGTACTAGGCAGGCTCTGCTAAGAAACAGCTCAGTTTTTAAGCTCTCTGTTTGTTCTTAGGAGCATGTCTGCTCTAGCTAGTGTCGGTTCAGGACGTGATACCGCTAGCTTTCTCAACGAGATGACAGAAACCCGAATAGATGGGGAAACGATGAACCGCTCAGATGGAGTCTAAGCCCTCTAGGGTGGGGGAGGGGATTAGGACTATAGCTTTTCGCCGTTTTTTGCTAAAGCTGGGGGTGAGTGGTGGGTTCGATGGTAAAGGTAAATAGTGTTGCGGTATTGTTGATGATACTGGTTCTTGCTGTGGACTTTGCAAGTGCTGGGGCGACTATCGTGCTTAGCGATGATAATCCTATGGCAGCTCTTGATCTAAATGGCGATGGCATTATAGATCTGTTCGCCGACCTCGATTCATGGAATCTAAAAAGCTATAGCGGTGTTCTACAAATGATTATAGATCCTCAGGCAGGTATATTCAGGACAGAGGTAAACGTTACCAATGTTAATCCTCAGAGACAGATCAATGGATATCCAGAGATATATGTTGGTAGGAAGCCCTGGGGCAGCAGCTATGCCAATGGGTTTGGGGTGGAGTTTCCTATGAAGATCAGTAATATGAGCTCCTTTATAGTGTCCTTCTATATATGTGTAGAGAGCTTAGATCCATCAATGATGTTTAATATAGCCGCAGATGCGTGGATCGTTAGAGAGAGTGTTGCTTTTAACCCATCTACACCGCCAGCAAGAGGAGATCTAGAGATAATGGTGTGGCTATATAGGCAGAACCTCTATCCTGCTGGGAGGAAGGTAGGAGTAGAGACGATAGCAATAGTGATTAATGGATCAAAGGTTGATGCAACCTTCGAGGTGTGGAGAGATAGAAGCGTTTCCTGGGGCGGTTGGCAGTATATCGCATTCATTCCAAAAGACTGGGAAGTTAGATGCGGCACCATAGCTTATGATCCCAAGCTATTTGTGAAAGCAGTATCGAAATATGCGACCTTCGATATCTCAAACCATTATCTACTTAACTGGGAGATAGGAACAGAATGGGGAACAAAGACTGGCGCAGCAAGCTTCGTGTGGACTATAAGGGACTTCACAGTAGTGCCAAACGCAACACTCTGATCTCTCCCCACTCAGAGATTTTTTGTTATTATTGTTTTTATACTTTTACTGCCTAAATTTAATGGTGGATGTAATGCTTAGCAGGCTTAGGTGGGCTGTCTCAACACAGCTTGCCAAGGGCTACT
>JAVVGE010000008.1:0-37591 GCA_032249255.1 Desulfurococcales archaeon
TAGCAGCGATCACCATAACCATGTTACGAGACACCATGTTAAAACCCTACTGGTCTAATAGCTGTGCATGTTATAAGTACTACATGATATTGGTAAGAGGATAAATCTAGCCCATCAGGATAGAGATTTTTAAGCAATGGAGTCTAGGCTCTCTGTAGGTGGACATGCTAATGAGACGATCCAAGGATGCTCCAAAGCACATCCGCTCTAGACCCTCGCCCTCTCCAAGCATTCAGAGAGCTAACAGAGAATAGGAATGATAACATGGAGAACTGTTAGGCTATTATTAAAACGACGATTAGTTTGAATATCCTGAATGTCTATAATTATTTGGAGCTATCCTCAGACGAGAGCTCCATGGTGTTAGATTTAGACTGAGGTCTATGCGGCTCAGGCGGGGCCAGCGAGCTCATACCTAGGCCTAACCCGCTTGCAGAAACACCGATAGCAGGGAAACGCTTAGACATATAACAGCTATTAGCTATTAGGTTCCTATCAGATGGGCTCTATAATAGAGATGTTAGGAAGCTGTATCGGCTATCTATATACGCTTAGTTAAGAAGACAGCAATGAGTATAGTAACACGAATATATAGCGGTTTATGGAAAATAGTTTTCTCGATTGTGAATATATTTAGGGAGTGAGGATGCCGGGCATGGATAAGAATGTAGTCCCAAATGGCTATATTAGCTAAAATGCTCAATATGCGGAACAATGTGTAAGAGGTATGGGAGAATATAAGGGCTAATAATGACTAGGAAGATCGGTGCAGATATTAACGCTGATCCGAACATAACTCGTAGGCAGGGCTACATGGCAATTAGCAGTAGTGTGGAATAGATAATTCGGCCCAGAGGTGTGTAGTGCCTCTGACCAGAAGATAAGGTATTCCAGACTTATAGAGGGGGTTGTATGTGTTTTAATTAATATTACTAGGTGTCTTTCTATTTGCTGCCGTTTATCATATCGATGATCTCAGGATCTTTGAGTGCCTCCTTATATATTTTGACTATCTCTCTTGCTATCTCGTCCCTGATCTCTGTCCTTGGTTCTATTGACCCTGGATCTCCGAAGCCGTATCTCGGTATAACATGGACGTGGAAGTGAAATATTATCTGGCCAGCTGATGATCCTGTGTTAGTTACTATCCTGAAGCCTGTGGCACCCAGGTGCTTGATCGAAGCTCTTCCAAGGGCCCTAGCAACTATAAAGGATCTCGAGGCCAGATGGGGAGGGGTTTTTACAACATCTTCATAGTGATCTCTAGGCGCTACCAGAACATGCCCGTAGCTGATTGGGTATTTATCGAGAAACGCTATCACCTCTCGATCCTCGTATATCCTCCAAGACCCCTCCTCACCCTTCACGATCCCGCAGAATATGCATTTATGCATATACCCACCCAAATACACATAGTGCCAGAGATAATATAGTGGCGATAGTGACGCGTCCCAGCTAGCGTTGTTTCCGCCAGCGGGTGGGCCTAGGCCCTGGCTCACCAGCATTTATAAGTAACCAGGGTATTTAAAAACTCGGTAATCTGGGGACAGCCTTATAAACACTAGACCGCGTTATATAATTTGGATATTGAATTGGGCGAATTGGTGAAAACAGGTAATCTTAGAATACGGAGGGTGGTTGGGCTTCTTCTAGCATCTCTATCATTCTACTCTACGCTGTTCCTGAGGGTATATTGGGGTCCTTTAGCTCCATATCTGGAGGCTGAGGGTGTTGATAGAGAGCTGGTAGGGCTTACAGGCAGCCTATTCTTTTCGGGATATGTAGCGTCGCAAATCCCTGGAGGGATCCTTGCTGATAGAAGGGGTCCGGGTTTTACAATGGGGCTTGGGCTGGTGATCTCGGGATCTATCAACGCTTTGATATCTGTAACGCTCCCCTCTATATGGCCTCTACTATCGATCGCCACCGGTATCTTCGCCGGAACGGTTTATGGGCCGTCGATAAAGCTGATCAGGGAGCTATTTCCAGATAACACGGAGAGGGCCATGGGCTTCTACGGCATATCATGGGCTCTCCCCTTCCTAGTTGCTCCTTGGTTAGTACCATATATAGCCTCTACGCTTGGGGCTGCATATGCGCATGTAGTCTCCTCAATAACGTCGATCTCCATAGGTATTCTGGATCTCGTATTTCTCAGAGACGTAGGAGCTAGAGACGGTAATGGTCTCGGCGTGTACGAGATACTAAGGGTTTTGAGGGGCAGTTCGTCTAGGGTTGCGCTAATATCTATAGGAGGTCTCCTAGTTCTATACTATAACTGGGTTATAGCGTATTGGCTATACTACTATATGATCCAATCCGGGATCGACGCCGTGTCAGCATCAGCAGCCATGAGCATATTCTCCATATCTGGGATAGCCTCTATGCCCTTGGCAGGCATGTTAGCCGAGAAGATGGGGCTCTTTAGATTATTGCTAACAGATCTAGCGATCTATAGCCTCTCAGGAATAGGTGTAGCATTAAGCCCCAACCTCCCATACGTGTTTCTCTATGCAGGAGCCCTGGGCGTATCTAGATATATAACAACACCGCTTAACTCATCGATCCTAGCCAGATCGTTTGATGAGAAGATAGTGGCAACAGCCTCATCCACTGTGAACATGCTATGGCAGATGAGCGGTATCGCAGCACCCTATGTAACTGTAGTACTCTTCAAGATAGCGACACCCGGCGGGGCAATGCTGATCTCAGCATTAACCCCCGCGACAGCCATTATACCATACGCTATCCTAGCCAGAGCCATTAGAAAGAAAGAGCCCAGAAATTAATGATTAGTAGTTTAGTTTATAGATTATCTCTTAAATCTGCCAGCGTTTATATACATTAATATATAGTTGTGGTTATATCTATATCATTTGTCTTTCCCATATGGGCGATAACTGAGAGGAAGGAGATAGATTATAACTGAAAGCCTCGTTCCTAAGAGTGGGATGTTGCTTATTAGTTCGGTTCAGTGCTGATTTTGTTCGTGTCTAGGGTTTCCACTCCCTATACAGGCGGCCCTTCCATATAAGAAATAATACCCTAATAATGGGATACTGAAGATGAGGAGAGGGCTTCTTGGCAGAGATCCGATGAAACGCCCAGAAGAGGCACAAGGTCTCTTGGAGATGCAGGGAACCATCCCTTTAAGGCTGGATGGAGGTTATTTGGTGATTATTATCCTCTGCTAGGAGGAATATATGGGGAGATTGTATGAGGGATACGACTAGATGGCTTGTCTATATAGTGTTGGCCCTTGTTATGGCTAGTCTAGCTGTGTTATTCCTTATATTTTCCCTTGGATATATGGAGAGGGCTATGGTTGGCTCTTCTCTTTTGTCAGCCCTCATAGGCTTTACGCTGCTATCTGGATCGCTTTATATACTCAAGATCTCAGCCTATGTATATAGCTTAATTAAGTCTAGTGAAAAGGGCGAGGCGGAGAAGGGGAGGTCTTGATGCAAAGGCTAACACATAGGGATTTATATAGGATCTATCTCTCATGGCCCGAGAAGATCCTGGAGGGGCTTGAGCAAGAGCTGGAGAACTGTCCTGGAGATGTGGGTGAGGTGGAGGTAAGATCTGTCGTGATTGCTGGCATAGGGGGTTCGGGAGCTCCTGGCAAGATCTTGGAGGCTATTAACATGTTCAGAAGTAATCCTCCGTATATCTGGGGCGTTAGCGGTGTATATATAGATCCTAGAGTAGCTATCGGGGAATCAGTATCTATCTGTGTAAGCTATTCGGGAACAACATTGGAGACGCTGAGGATTCTAGAGAAGTTCGTGAGGAGCGGCGTTAGGGTCGGGGTTGTTACGAGTGGGGGTGAGATGCTTAGGATAGCTGAGAGGAGATCTTTGCCGCTCTATAGGCTTAAACCAGGCTCTCTCCCCAGACTAGAACTCCCTGCTATGATGGCCGGGATCTCCAAGATCTCTAGGTGCCTAGGCACATACCTAGGTATCGAGCCCGAGCTTAGAGAAGCGTCTTCTATATTAAGTAGAGATAGATCGTATATAGAGGGCTTTGGAAAAGAGCTTGCTGAGAAGATTGCAGGTGCATATATAGCTGGTAAGAGAGTTGCTATAGCATCTACACAGCCATATTACCCCCTAATCCATAGATTCCGATCTGAGCTCAGTGAGAATGCATCCCTACCCTCGGAGCCTATAGAGCTTCCTGAGATGGGGCATAACCAGGTTGCTTCTCTGAGAAGTGGTAGAGGGGCCCTCGTGATCCATATAGTGGATATGGAGAGAGGGGAGGATCTAGCTGCTCTAGGCTACTTCAGAAGGTTATCGGAGATACATCCGGAGATCGAAGTGATTGATATATCACCTCCGCAGGGGGCTAGCTATATAGCTAAGGCCCTATATATAGCGATGATTATAGGTATTGCTTCCTCAGCGCTTGGAATAGACAGGGGATTAGATCCGGTTAACATATCCGAGATAAGGCTCTTTAGAGAGGTTATGTACAGCTATTACTCTTCAGAGAGATGGGATCAGAATATCCTATAGTAGGAATTAATAACCCTCTTAATAGAGTTGATAATATCTATATGCTCACGCCTAGCCCTAGCCCTCTCCCCATCTATACTGGGAGCGCCTCTACCGAGAAGCCCTAGAAGGAATTCCGGGAGGCCTCTATATAGCCCTGAGCCGTATCCACCCTCTAGTATGAATACTATGCCTGCTACCGATGGTATTCTTCTGAAGAGATCCCACATTCTATACCCAATCCACCTATATAGCTCGGTGCTTAATCTAACATACCCCATATTTTCCCCCTCATGGGCATCAAAGCCTGCCGAGATTACTAGGACTCCTGGCTTGAAGAACCAGAGGACCGGCTCCACAACCTCGATCCACGAGTATATGTACTCAGGATCCCTACTCCCTGGTATCAGGGGTATGTTTATCTTAGTCCCGGCCCCCTCTCCAGAGCCTATGTCGACATGCCACCCGGTGCCGGGGTATATTGCTGAGTCATGGAGATCTATGTGTATAACCCTTGGATCTTTCCAGAAGATCTCCTGGGTTCCGTTCCCATGGTGTATATCTATATCTATAATAGCTACTGGTGAGAGGCGGGCCTCGACCAGCCTTATGGCTGCTAGGGCAGCGTTGTTAAATAGACAGAACCCCTGGGTTGGGGCGCCAAGCGCTCTTCCAGCTCTTCCAGCATGGTGCCCAGGCGGCCTTGGAAAGCTGATCCCTATTCTGGATCCGCCTAGGATCTTTTCAGCAGCATCGATAGATCCTGACGCAGCTTTTAGAGCTACTCTAAAGCTATGTTTAGTTAGGTATGTATCGCTATCAACATGCCTCCCCGAGGCGGAGAGCTTCTCAATGAGCCTCACATACTCGGGTTCGTGGACCTGGTAGAGGATCTCCCTGGGCCTTTCCATAGGCTCCACAATCTTAGGCGATATTCCAGTGCTTGATAACCCCCTCATAATGATCTCTATTCTCTCGGGTCTCTCAGGATGCTCCCTATATGGCTTGTGGAGCACGTGCTCTCCGGGAATTATTACCTCGATCTCTATTGCCATTGAGAGCCCTATTAATAGAATATTCTCTGGGAAATATTGCGATTAGCCAGGGCATTTCATGGTAGCTATCTAATATTTATTAGCTGCCTCTCAATCCCTCTTTATAGAGGGAGTAGCTTGGCAGGCTATTATGAGGGTATAAAGGTTCCATGGGTACCCACTAGGGAGGAGTTCATAGAGCAGGCACTAGATCTAGCCCAGGTGGGTAAGGGCGATATACTATACGATCTCGGGTGTGGCGATGGAAGGATAGTTATAGCAGCCGCCAAGAGAGGGGCAAGAGCCGTCTGTGTAGAGCTGAACCCAGAGCTCTTGAAAAGGGCTATGGAGAATGCAATGACGGAGGGTGTCGCCCATATGATCAAGTTCGTCAGAGACGACATATTCAGAGTAAATATCTCGGATGCCACAGTAATATACATGTATCTACTCAGAAGCGTGAACGACCTTCTAAAACCCAAACTAAAGTCAGAACTTAAGAAAGGGACAAGGATCGTCAGCCTAGACTTCGAAATATCAGGCTGGAAAGAGGTAAAGGTGCTCCGCGTATCATCGCCTGCAAGAATAGGGACATATTATCTATATATAATGGGTATAAGCGACTCATAATCAAGACTAGAAGACAGCACTGGCTCCCTCTTCCCATACAGCGGTCACAAGCCCCTGACATCAATAAGGTTCCTAGCTAAAATACTATGAAGCAGGGGGTATTAGGAAGCAAGGCCCTAGACAGGGCTTCGAGGGACTCCCTCGGGTGCCAGTAGAATATGTTCTCCCACACTGGCTTAAACGGCTCACCATAGCCCCAGTCGATGTGGGCTTGTAGTTTCTTTTTGTTGTTTCTGAATCTCCTTCCAAAGCTCTGGAGGCTCTCTTCAAGATCTTTCTGAGGGGTTTTATCCCCCTGATCTCCAGCCACCTCCTAAGCCCCTTTCCCCGTATAAGCTCCAAAGCCCTCGGGTTTCCCCCGCTAGCCTCCACAGGATCTCCATAGCCTCTTCAGAGCCGACCCCAAGCCCCCTGGAGACTCTGTAGTGTAGCCCTATCCGGTGTGCAAGCTACTCAGAAGCCCTCCTAGATAGTTCCAAACCAGGGCCCAATTAACCTTGCCATCGACCTCATCCCAGATCTTACTTACAGCGGCATCGCTAGTGAGGGCTATAACAGCTATTCCCCCACTTCCTAACCCTCACATAGGCCTCGCTAACCCTAGATCCGTTCCTAAACTGGATCAATAGCACGCAGGCATAGCAGTAGGATGCAAAAGCCCTCCTAACAAGGTGCTTCCTGATCTTCCCAAGGATCACCTTGTAAATCTGCCTATAGTCCAAGCCAAGATCCCATGATCTTGATATCCCTATCTCATGTATTTGTTGAATATAGATAGCATTGCATGCTGCGCCTTAGTATATATCGGGATCAGCTTCTTCGGCTCGACGGCCTCCAGTATTTTCCATATTTCGTGTTGATAGTAGTGCTCGTGCATCCTTTCCTATAGATAGAGGATCCTATTTTTGCTGTCCAATGTGATATCGTCTCTCCAGCGCCTCTGCCCTCGCTTCTAGGGGGAACGATGAGCAGCTCTGAGGCGGGGGCTCTGATGATCCGAGGGACCCTCGTCCCTTCAGGGCGGGGAGTGGTCAGCTCTTTAATAGCTTTTTCATAAGAGGCACGTACTTATATGTCTCTTAGCGTATCTATGTTGGTATATATTGATGAGTAGGCTTGAGGATATTGTTAGTAGGGCTCTAGACGCTGCTGAGGATCCGGAGCTTAGGAGGTTATTTAGCAAGGTCTTGCCGAGTATTTCTGAGAAGGTATATTCGATACTCAAGAGATATCCATATATTGAGAGGCTTGCTGAGGAGGTCTCTAGGATTAAGAGATATTCTATTGAGAACTTGGAGAGTCTTGTTAGACAGGCTATGGAGAGTGTTGAGAGGATTGGGGGTAGGAGTTACTATGCTAAGACTCCTGAGGAGGCTAGGAGGATCATTGGCGAGATCGTTGGGAAGGGTAAGGTGGTGATCAAGGGTAAGTCCATGATTACAGAGGAGATAGGCCTGAATCAGTATCTCGAGAGCCTTGGGAACGAGGTGTGGGAGACGGATCTCGGAATGCTCATACTCCAAGCAGGTGGTGATAGACCCTCGCACCCCGTGATTCCTGCGCTGCATCTCTCTAAGGAAAGGGTTGTTAAGTATCTCAGGAAAGGGGCTGGTATAGATGTGAGCGAGATCCAGAAGATCTCTGAGATCGTTGGGAGAGTCAGGATCTTCATGAGGGATAAGTTCGTTAGAGCTGATGTGGGCATAACAGGGGCAAACGCCTTCGCAGCAGATACAGGGGCCACGGTCACAGTTGAGAATGAGAGCAATAACAGGCTAACATCAGCCCTCCCCGAGAAGCATGTAGTAGTGGCATCTATAGACAAGATAGTCCCCACCCTAGAAGACGCTATAAAGGTTGCAATGGTGCAGGCAGCCTTTGCAGGTCTCTATCCACCGACATATATTAATATAATTGCCGGGCCAAGCTCAACAGCTGACATAGAGTATGAGAGAGTCTACGGTGCCCACGGTCCCCACGAGTATCACGTTGTCTTTATAGACAACAATAGGCTCGAATCATCTAAAGACCCTCTTCTATCGGATATTCTTAGATGCATAAGATGTGGTAGATGCATTATAGAGTGCCCAGTATATCAAACTATAGGCCCTACATGGGGATCTGGAGCATATAACGGGCCCATGGGGGTTGTTTGGCTCTATGTTACTGAGGGCCTTGAAAGGGCCGGCCTTCTAAGTATGCTCTGCATACATGCGGGAAACTGTAGGGAGGTATGCCCGCTTCATATAGATATTCCGAACATCATGCAGAGGATCAAAGCCGAATATATAAGATCTCTTAGTAAGTAGCGTGAGTATGCTTATCAGAAGCCATTAGCATTATACTTAGATCTCTACACATATACAATTCGATCTTCCCATCCATCTCCTCACCCAGATATATCCTTATAATACCCTAATCACTAGATATTTCCGAGAGGTCTCTGCATGCCCCTCACAGGGCTTTTGGAAGCTGTTGCACTAATAATGATCTTAGGGTGCTTTGCGCAGGGTATGCAGATACTGCATAATTATCGCGGAACCCTCCATGCTTCTAAGCTATTGTCACAGCCGCTGAACGGAGGTAATGATACTTCTCAGGGCTCTATAGCTATTATCCCATGCAAGCTGGGAGCCTCGTCGGAAGATGAAGCTATCTATATTACAAGATCTATCAGAGATCTGCTATCTTCTAGAGCTGTTGGGAGAGCCATGCTAGTTATAGAGCCAAGCGATCTAGAGGCTCTCAATACCAAGTATAGAGATCTCACTAAGGATCCTGGGGTCGAGTTCCTAATAAGCGATCTAAACGCTTGCAAAACCTGCTCAGGAAAAAATAGAGCCCTCATAACAGCTCTCAGAGAGGTTAGGAGCACATCCAAAAAGGCGATAGTTCTCCTAGACTGCGACGCCTATCACTACCCCAAAGCCGTTGAGATAGCTGTGAGAGGAGCTATCACTGAGAAGGCGATTGTAACTGGCTATAGATGGTATATTCTTAGAGATATATATGGAGCTCTCTACAACACTGTCTCGTCACTGGCTTTCGAGTATATGGGTATCGACAAGACCAGGATCGTCTGGGGCGGGCTAGTGGCTATGCCAACCGAATTTCCCAGCCTGCTAAACCTCATAGATAGATTCTCCGAGGAGCTGTCGGACGATGCGGTGGTAAATATCGAGGCTAGGAAGAAAGGGTATAGGGTTATATTCTGCCCAGCATGTATATCAATTACCCCCCCTCCCAGGGGCTTCAGAGCCTTTATATCGTGGGCTGTGAGGCAGATGATAATCGTGAGGCTATATACTCCCAGGGGTTTCATGACTCTCCTCACCATATATCTAGCCAACACAGCACTCCTCGCCATCGCCATCACAGCTATAGTAATCAACACATCGAACTTAATAAGGATCCTCTTCCTAACACTTCTAATAAGCTATATAGCCCTCGGATGTATCAGGGCCCTCGTCGCTATCAAAATATATGACCCCTTGTCAATATATAGAGACAACGTGTTGGAGAGGGAGAAGATCCTCTGGAAGATCTCATACGTAGCCCTCACAGCTATAAGAGCACCCCTACTACTCTTCATCCTGATAATAGCAAGGATCTCTAAGAGGTTTAGCTGGAGAGGATCTATATACTGCATTAAAAAGAATAGAGCCTACCCATGCTAAGCACCACCCTAGATCTAGATTCCTCTTCACAGTTTATGACCCTTCACTACCCTGAAAGGGCAAGGCCTGTCCTCTATTTAATATCACTGGATACTCATTTTCTAGAAAATATCTAGCTCTCTCAGAATTCAGATACTCCTAATAACCTCAATAACCATTATCCGCTTGTCCCCCCGTTTCGTCGTCTTTGAATAGGAATGACAGTGTCTTTAGCGGTAGTGTATCTACTGCTGCGATAGGGTATATAGAGCCTTGAGGGCTTGGGATCAATGCCCCAGATGGATACCTCACTAGAGGGCTGTATCCTTTTTCATGGTAGTGGGAATGCTTTTATATTCGCTTGTTGTCTGGGCTTAAGCTTATAAGCATCCAATCCCTATCTATTTTGATGATGAAGCGATAATCTCTGCTAGACCTGGGTGTGCAGAGACCTCGGGATGTGATGACCCTTAGAGCTCCCTAGACCAAGGCCCTGAATGAGGGCTATGCCCAGAAGGGCTTCGGGGTTTCAAGTATAGATGGGAGCCCCTTTCCGCTGGGTTCCACAGCCACCCTGAGCCCATAGAGATCCCAAGATCTCTATGGGGGAGGTGGAGTTCCCTCGATGACCACAGGGCTAAAAACCCTGTGGATCAAGAGGCAAAGCAATCCAAAACAAATTAATATCAGTGATAATCAATGATCATCGAGGGACAAGCGGTAACACCAGGGACTCCAGCACAGAAAGGATGATCTACTATAAAATTGAAAATAGAATTGAAAGATGTAGAGATTTATAGTATCCTATACGCCTGGTCTGATGAATTCGTGTTTTTATGGATTTGTTAATAAGTTTTTGTGATTATGGGGATTCGCCTTGCATCTTTCTGATCTCGCCTATATGGAGCCCTATGCTTTTGGCTGAGGGGTATAGGAGGATTAGTAGGGATGTTAGTGAAGATACTCTATATAGTAGGACAATGCTTGCTGAGATATCAGCTGGGAATCTGAGGAATTGATATGCTATTGATGCTATTAGGTCTGATATCCCCACGGATCCTCCGAAGGAGATGGGTAGGATCCACCACAGGATCTGGATCAAAAGTATCGAGAAAACAGCATAGAGCAAGTCTCTACCCACATTCAGGGCCATGAAGATAGAGTACATGGAGAGCACTAAAAATACCCACTCAATCATGGAGATTAGTAGAGAGGCTATCCCCCTCCAGCCGCTGAGGAACCCCGCTACAGATTTCCTATACACATCGTATATTTCATCTATATTCTGTCCTGTGAACCTCTCGATATACTTATCAAACCTTCTAACAAGCCTCTCGAAGATCCTTGTTCTTATGAAGCCTAGGGCAATCACGTTTGGGGATACTATTAGTGAGAGGTATATTAGGATAAGGGTTGCAAATGTAGCCCTTTCAATCGCCACTACCCCGCTGCCTATATAGAGGATCACGCTAGTAATAGCTATAAGAGGTGAAAGTGTTACGCATATCCTGTGGAATAGTATTGTTGAAAGGGCTAGAAAAGCATTGATCCCGAGCACTCTAGTGGCTATTAGAAACCTTATAACCTCCGATATAGCACCAACAGGAGCTATATATGATGTAAATAGACTCACAACAGTGGCAGATATGGTCTTAAAGCCTCTTCTAATCCCACCTCCTAGTAGGATATGCCATGAAAGCCCATGGAGAGTGATTGATATTATTAGGAGGATTATTGAGAGAAGGACGAACCAAGGATCGGTTCTCGATAGGATCGATGACACATTTCCAACGCCTACATATAAATATATATATAGGATATATGCAACACCGCCCACACCAACTATAATCGCTGAGCTCTTCTTCAATAAGTTAGCAACCAATATAAATATCTAGGGGATAATTAATATAAGACGCATCAAGCTATCCTCAGTAGATGTAATGAGCCGAGGACCCTGGGCTCTTTATATAGGTTCCAGTCTAAGTCCTTGGGGTTCGGGCTTCATTGGGCCTGATATCTTTGATCATGCCCTCTTCCCTTAGCTTCACCACCCTCAGGACCCCTTTCCATCGGGATCCATATCACGAGCCCCACCCGCTCGGAGTGGCCCCAACCCACAGCTCCACCATTATAAAGACCTCCGATTCATTGCTGTGAAGAAACCCCCACATCCTGGCCCCTTTCTAGCTATCTTCTTCTAATATTTATCGATGCCACCTTCTGCCCACTCATTTTTAGATTGCATCTAGGACATTCAAAGTTCTGTCTCTCTTGGGTCTTCACAGCATATCAGCATCTGGGGCATTCTCTAGATGTGTTGCTAGGATCTACATAGGCTGTTAAAGCTACCTCTGACATCCTCCTATGAATCCTCCTCCACGGTGTTCTAGCATTCCTCTTCCTCCTCTTCTTAGCCCTTCTCCTACTAACAAGATCCTCGAAAACATAAATAGAGTTTGGAAATAGCATCCTAAGACCTGCTGAGAGCTTGTTCTTGAAATCCCTCTCCCTAGCTACATACTTCTCATAGAGATCCCTCTTACTCTTACTCTATGCAATGGTCTTCTTACGCTCATACACAATTTTTATGCTCTGGAGAGGCCTTAGATCAGCGGGATAAATCCTATGAGGGCTCGTAGCCATCTAGGGATAGCTCGTTGCTATTCCAGCCGATAACCCTCCTAACATCGATCTCCTCAGAGCTTTTAATGGTATTATTACCCTGTCATCCTTTATTATAACCTCACCAACATCCCATCTCCTCACCCTTTTCTCAAACCACGTCGATCTCCACGATACATAGAGATATTCTCCTGGCCTCAGAATTATCTATATCGTTCTAGCTTCATAGTCGACCTTCATGAGTGTTACTTTGCATTTAGCGAATCTCTTCCTAACCCTTGGCTTGATCTTCTTAGCCCCCCTCAGATATCTCTTCCTCCAACCTTCATAATCGAGTAAGCTTTCCTAATAACAGAGTCTACACAGTGTGCTGCGTAGGGGTTATACTTCATAAGCTCTTCTCTAAGCCTTTTCTTGAAAGCCCTATCCTTCGATATTGCTGGGATCCTCACCTTCAAACCTGTGATCACGACCAGCTTTCCACCCCTTCTAACAAGCTCTGGGAAGCTGTATCTCCACTCAATATTATCCCAGATCAGATCTAAAGCCCTCTGGAGAGCCTTAACGTGCCATGTCACAAGCTCCGAGGATCTTCTATCTAATAGGCACACGCTATATGCCCTCACAAGCTCAAGGTTCTTTAACGAGCCTCCTTGCACCCTTAAACACCTTCTTACGGCCTCAGCATCGCATCTCTACCTAAATGAAAGAGATATTATCAATCATTATAAGCATATATGAAACTCAAAGCAGTTTCACTACGGCGATATGATCTGCATTTATCTAAGATAAGCTTGTCAAATCAATATATAGCTGGGGACTTCCAGCTTGAACTATAGGATCGACATTGCAGATAATATAGAGAAGAGGGTTAGAACATATATAGAGAAATGTCTAGGAGATATAGCTGAGAAGAGGATAGTGGCTCTCGCATCCGGTGGCATGGATTCTGCTGTCCTTCTAAAGCTCCTCGATCTAATGGGCTACAGGATCATAATTACCACTATAAATACTAGAAGTAGGTCTTCTAGAGAGAGGGAGGCTCTCAGGGACATTGCTTCGGAGATCGGTAATATTGAGGCTTTCCACGAGCTAGAGGCTCCAGATCTCCTTGAGTATGTGGAGCTATATGGAACTTGGTATAAAGATGATTCCAAGAGGGAGCCCTACTATATCCCTGCTAGGAACATAATTTTTCTTGGCTATGCAGCCTATATAGCTGAGATCTACGGGGTAAGAGCGATAGTTACCGCACATAATAAGGGGGATGGCTCCCTTCTGCCAGACGCCTCTGAGGACTTTATGAAAAAAGTCTCAGAGATCCTCTCCACCTATGTCCCGGGGTTGAGGGTCTGTATGCCTCTCTCGGTACTGGATAAGGTTGAGATTGCTATCCTAGGGATCTCCATAGGTGCTCCTATTAATAAGAGCTGGAGCTGCTATGACTATCTGAATAAGCCTTGTGGCAGGTGTAGGGGGTGTGTTGAGAGGGAAAGGGCTTTGGAAACTGCTAGAAAGATTCTCTTTTCTAGGCGTTTCTAGGCCTGAATAGGGGGCATATACCGCATAGATGATAGGCTATGGATACCCTTACCCTCTTAACCCCGTCAACATCCACGATGGATTGATCTCCGTATATGTTTCTAAACTCGCCATCGCTATTCAGCCTCCAAGCAATACATATCCCATCCCTATTATTTACACACATAGGTTGCTTCCACAACCCCACAATACCTATTAACCTAACTATAGATGCGTCTCTCTTCACTAGGGCGAGGCCTTCCTCTATAGACTTAAGATCCTTTCTAAGCTCCTCCATACCCTGTCTAAGAGAGGGCAGATCACCGCTTCTATATGATTCAACAAAAGCTTCTAGACCGCTGATCTTCTCCCCGACAGCCTTGATCTCGTGGATAGCTCTCTCAACCAGGTTAGAGAGATCTGGTACGCCTATGGAGCTGTCGATCGGTGGGGAGACCCCCCGCAAACTGCTGGGACTATTGGTGGATCCACTGCCCTCATTAACTGGTTGCAAACCTTCTACATGCATCGCAATCTGGGTATTCTGAGGATCTGTGCTCAAGATCTCCACCACATAGAAGCTATCAATTATAGGTAATTTAAAGCAGCACCCCCTTAAAACCCTGACCCTCGCCCTAAAGAGAGAGGCCTTTAGTCGTAAGCTTATATATCTTAAAGATATATGCTCTATGGTGTATAGACTTTCCGCAGGCTAGAGTGGTCACCTGTAGAGCTTGCCTCAAGAGCTGCTAGAGATCTACATGGTGTTATAAATTTCGCAAGCGGTTCTCCAGATCCCTCTGTCATACCTGTGAGGGATTTCGCCGAGATCTTTGATGAGATTGTGAGGGAATACGGGGCCAGGGGTTTTCTATATCCAGGTGCTGGGGGCTTGCCGGTGCTCGTAGGTGAGCTCAGATCATATGTGTCTTCAGATCTAGGTGTAAGTATTAGGGATCACGAGGATCTCGTGGTGGTTTCCGGGGCACAGCACGGGATCAAGCTTCTTAGTCAGCTTCTGCTGGGTGAGAGAGATATAGTCATTACAGAGGATCCTACGTTCTGGGAAGCCATTGATCCTATGAGGTTCCAGGGGGCGAGGCTGATCGGTATCCCTGTTGATGAAGAGGGCATGGATACCTCGAGACTCGAGGATCTTCTTAGAAAGGGGGTTAAACCGAGGCTTATCTACGTGATACCCACCTGCCATAACCCCTGCGGCTATGTCATGAGCATCGATAGAAGAAGACATCTTCTTGAGATAGCTGAGAAATACGATCTTACTATATTGGAGGACGATCCCTATAGACCAATAGCTCAAGACCCTCCTCCCAGCTTGAAGAGCATAGATAGAGATGGAAGAGTAATCTACGTCGGGTCTATGAGCAAGGTTCTAGCACCAGGACTGAGGATAGGGTATGTGATCCTGGATAGGGTGCTGGCTATAGAGCTATCCAAGCTCGAGCAGCATGACTTCTCAACATCGACACCCATGCAGTTACTAGTGGCAAGGGCTTTGAAAAAAGGGTTGGTAAGGAGCCTCATCCCAAGGCTCAGAAGACACTATAGTGAGAAGATCAGGATCCTGGTTGAATCCCTGGAGGAGCACTTACCAGGATCATTTACTAGGGCTAGATGCGGCTTCTTCACAATAGTAAGGCTTGGCGTGGATGCAGAGAAGCACTTGCCAAGGGCAATAGCCTCTGGAGTAATATATGTACCTGCAAAGGACTTCCACATAGAGAAAAAACCTGCAGATACTGCTAGAATAAGTATAAGCATGCCATCAAAGGAAGAGATTAGAGAAGGTGTAGAGAGACTGGCATCATCAATAAGGGGATAGCTCAGCTGCAAGAACACCCAGTGATTTATGAAAACCCTACATGTCTTTTTCTACATCATATCATAATAAATATGCACATGATCAGCGCAGAAGCCCCCAGCTATAAATCCCTACCTATACCCTTTCAATACCATTTTAAAATACTATAGATAACATACTCTCTATGCATACTCTCTATGCTGGGTCGCTTGTCCCCCGATGGTTGTTGATTATCACTGATATTCATTTGTTTTGGATTGCTATGCTTCTTGATCCAGGGTTTTTAGCCCTATGGCATCGGGGGCTTCCCCCCGCTCCACCTCCCGGGCTATATGCCCTGGAAGGCTTCTCGGAAAGGCGGTCGAGCCCAGCGGCACCAGGCTCCCATCTAGGCTTGAAACCCCGAAACCCTTCTGGGCAGAGCCCTCATACAGGGCCTCGGTCTAGGGAGCTCTGAGCATCATCGCATCCCGAGGTCTCTCCACACCCAGGTCTAGCAGAGATTATCGCCTCATCATCAATACAGTTATGGATTGGGTTCTCATAAGCTTAAGCCCAGACAACAAACGAATATAAAAGCATTCCCACTACCATGAAAAAGGATACAACCCACTTCCTATATATATTGAATAGGTCTCTGAGAAACACGTCTGTGGCTTCCTTAGCGCTATCCTTGGAGGCCTTTTGATCCTAGCAATACTTGTCACAATGTCTACGGCTTCGATCTTTGGAGAGCTCTTAAATCCTTTTAGTGTTACGGTGTCAAAACCCCTGAGCTCACCTCGCCGGAGCACCCAATGGGGACTGATGCCCTAGGAAGGGATCTGTTCTCAAGGATCTTCTTAGGCATTCTTATATCACCATATATTTCAACATTAGGAACTGCCATAGCTTTTTTAACTAGGGGTGCCCATAGGCGTCACAGCAGGATTCTATAGGGGGGACAAACATTGATGAGACCATAACGAGAGTTATTGATGCTCTTCTATCTTTCCCAACACTTGTACTCTTTATAAGCGCCACATATGGCCAGAGGCCTATAATCGCCTCTATAGCGATTGGGATAGCTGAGTCGCCAATAATTGCCAGGCTTGTGAGAGGCACCGTTATAGGAATTATGTCAAGCCAGTTCATAGAAGCTGTTAGAGCGATAGGTGCTAGCAAAGTTTGGATCATGCGTAAATATCTTATCCCGCATTCAGCATCTATAGATCACACAGTTCACATTAACACTCAGCACCGCCATAATACTTGAATCTGGATTAAGCTTTCTTGGTCTCAGCACCCCGCCCTCTCTTATCAGCCTAGGCGGCATTATAAGGGAAGGCTTCCTCTATCTAGATAGCGCTTGATGGTATGCAGCATCCCCCCTCAGCTTTTCTAGTAGCTATTATCCTGTCGATAAATCTAATTGGCGATAGCCTTAACGACGCCATAGACCCTAGGTTCAGAGCTTCTAGGGAGAGAGAGCGCATGGCCAAGCCATATAGATCTCTGCCTGTGCTTCTTTAGGATTAGTGAGCAGCACTTGATCCCTATAGCATTTAATAGTGATAATAGTGACTCGGCATTAATGCAGCCTTCGCATCAGATTCCTTGCTCTATCACAGGCTTCAGCTCTTTGCAAGCTCGTCGAGGGCCCTCGCAATATCCTGGACTGTCTTTGTTGCCAGGGCTCTCATAAGGTCGTCGAGCTCTTCGAACCTCTCTATGAAGATCCCTCTGAAGCTATCCCTCAGCCTTATGTGGAGAGCTAGCTTCTCAGGCTCAACGGATCTTTTCCTCTGCCTGGCTGGGAGTTTCACAAGCTCGATCACTATAGAGCCTACCTCCACAACAGGTTTTCTCTCCCACTCCTTCATGCTCTTCAAATTCTCCTCGAGTCTCGATATAAGCTCGCTAGACAAGCAGACACCCTGGGTTTAATATAGTCTAATAGCTTAAAGGTATCTAACATGTTAGACCAGCAAGTACTACTAAATCTTAGTCATAGCAGATCATCGATTAATGCTGTGACGATTTTATTATGTTACCTTAAAGTTAATGAATAATGCTGATGGTTAGCTAGGCTATTTTGAGAATTAACCATAATAGTTGTTTGTCATATTACTGTCAAAGGGTAGAGCTAAGTGGATTTATTAACTGTTTCATTCTAGGATTACTTGGGAATAGATCTTGAGATTAAAAGGAAAAGTAGCTATAATCACAGGAGGGGCAAGAGGAATAGGCAAAGCTATAGCATTAAAGTTCGCTTATGAAGGGGCATCAATAGTCCTTGTTGATGTTCTAGAAGATGAGCTTTACGGATCTGCCCGTGAGATCAAAGATATCGGTTCAGAGGTGTTAGTGATTAAAGCAGATGTTTCAATAGTAAGTGAACTTGAGAAAATAGTTAGCAATGCAATTAAATTATTTAATAAAATAGATATTTTAGTGAATAATGCTGGGATCTTTTCGCATTCGTCTCTAGAGGAACTAACAGAAGAGCGGTGGCATAGAGTTATAGATGTCAATTTAAAATCCGCGCTATTCCTATCAAAATATGTGGCTATATATATGAAAAAGCAGGGAGGCGGGAAAATAATAAATATCGCATCAACAGCAGGTATAACAGGAGGATATTATGCCGGAATCGATTATTCAATATCTAAGGCGGGAATAATAACATTAACGAAAGCGCTTGCTAGAAGATTAGCTAAATACAACATAAAAGTTAATGCAATAGCGCCTGGAATAATAGATAGTCCGATGACAAGGTCATGGCCCAAAGAAGTAATAGAGGATCTTGTTAAAAAAATACCTTTAGGCAGATTAGGAAAGCCGGAGGATGTGGCTAATGTCGCTGCCTTCTTGGCATCTGATGAAGCTGATTATATCACGGGTCAGGTAATTATTGTTGATGGTGGACTGCTCCTTTAAGGTGTAATAGTATGGCGGTTCTGGAGCAGGCTATAGTGAATGGATTACTTCAGGGTGGGATATACGCTATAATAGCTGTTGGCATAAACTTGATCTACGGAGTTCTCAAAATCATAAATTTTGCACACGGCGAATTCATAGCCTTATCTATGTACCTGACATTCTGGCTAATTACTCTTGTCGGGCTAAATATGGCTCTCACGGCAACGATAGTCCTTTTAGTGATGGGTTTATTTGGCTATTTGATGATGCGAATTCTTATCGAACCGATACTCAGAGATCCTGAGCTTAACCAGCTCTTAATAACATTTGCCCTGTCAATAATACTTCAAAATATATTCCTTATACTTTGGGGAGCAGATTTTAGATCGATTCGAACGGAATCCATATCCTATAACATTGCAGGCATACTGATACCTTATAACAAGTTAATCGCCTTTATAGGGGCTATAATAGCAACTATAACTTTATACATTGTTCTAATAAGGAGTAAGCTTGGGATATGGATTAGAGCTGTAGCACAAGATCCTATAACTTCTGAGACCCTTGGAATAAATGCGCGTATTATTAGAACACTAGTATTTGTAATTGGAACGATCTCGGCGGGTCTTGCAGGGATTTTAATAGCGCCTATATATTATATATATCCTACAGTAGGCGTGCCATTTGGCTTGATCGCGTGGGTCATAATGGTTTTAGGTGGGCTTGGCAGCATGACTGGAGCGCTTTTAGCTAGCTTTATCATAGGCATGTTTGAATCTCTTATAGCTACCCTCTACAATGTAGAACTTGCAAGAGCATTTGCATTTATAATCTTCATAGCTACCCTGGCAATACGTCCATCAGGGCTTTTGGGAGATAAGGCGAGGGTGTAGAAATTGAATGGAGGACATGGGATAAAATCACTAATTCTATCTATAATATTACTACTGGCTTTGATTCCTTGGATTCCGTTGAATCCATATATTCATCATGTTATAACAATTATAATGCTCTTTGCCTATCTAGGTACTGCTTGGAATATATTGGGAGGATACGCAGGGCAGGTATCTCTTGGGCATGCAGCCTTCTTTGGACTTGGGGCTTATTTCACATATTTCTTTTTAAAATGGCTTAACATCACCCCGCTAATCGGTATGCTAATGGCAGCAGGCGTCTCAGTTGGGGCTGCATCGGCTATAGGATTCGTTGCATTTAGATTCGGCCTGAAAGGTATATATTTCGCATTAGCTACAATAGCATTTGCGGAGATAATGAGAGAGGTATTTATAGCCTTCAGAGATATAACTGGGGGATCTCTTGGGGTGTCCTATCCGGCTCTTGGATATAACCCTTTCTATTTTCAGTTCCCAGAGAGATGGCCTTATTACTACTTTATCCTTGTATTATGGTTAATTCTCATAAGAATTACTCACTATGCGAAGGGATTCTTTTTAAAGCTTATAGCAATTAGGGAGAATGAAGAAGTTGCGGCAAGTATAGGTATAAATGTTCCTTTATATAAGCTACTAGCTCTTTCGATAAGTAGCTTCTTTACCAGCTTAGGCGGCGCGTTCTATTTACAATATTATAGATATATCGATCCTAATACAGTTTTCGGTTTAGAGCTTTCCTTAGATATAGCGATCACAGCCATTTTCGGCGGGATGTACAGCATATGGGGGCCCTCTGTAGGAGCTCTTATCCTTATTCCTATGTCAGAGATCCTAAGGATAACCCTTGGAGGAAGTTATTATGGAGTATATCTTATAGTATATGGTATTCTTCTTATATTAGTTCTGAAGTTTATGCCTAGAGGCATATATGATAAGATATATAAATTAATAGTGAAAGAGGGAGCATTATGAGTAACAAGCCGCTTATGAGCATTGTAAATGTGAGCAAGAGATTTGGGGGAGTAATAGCGCTTAGAAATGTGAGCTTAGATGTATATACAGGAGAGATTTTAGGGTTGATAGGCCCTAACGGGGCTGGAAAGACAACTCTTATAAATGTGATCACAGGGGTTTATTATCCAGATAGCGGAAAGATTTATTTTGAAGGTATCGATATAACAAGGCTCCCCCCTTATAAGAGAAAAGGGATAGCCAGGACTTTTCAGGTTACTAAGGCATTCGAGAATCTATCTGTTCTAGATAATGTGAGGATAGCATCATACATGGTTACAGGAGATCTTAGACAGGCTGATGAAGAAGCAAAAAATATATTGGTGAAGCTAGGTCTGAGTGATAAAGCATATAGCCTGGCTAAGGATCTAACGATCTTAGAGAGAAAGAGACTAGAACTGGCAAGAACCCTAGCGCTTAACCCTAAGGTGATGCTATTGGATGAGGTGATGGCGGGGTTAAAACCCTACGAGGCTGATGAAATTATAGATATATTAAAAAGTCTTAATAAAGAGGGGATAGCTATGATTATTGTTGAGCATGTTATGAGAACAGTCACAAGGCTATGCTCTCGTATAGTGGTTCTTGACCGTGGAGAAAAAATAGCCGAAGGCAGTCCTAAAGAAATTATGAACGATCCCAAGGTAATAAAGGCATATTTGGGTGAAGTATAGATGAGACTTGCATCCCTACTTGAGGTCAGGAATATTGAAGTAGGTTATGGAAAGATTAGGGTACTGTGGGGGGTAAGTTTAGACATAGGCGTCCACGAGAAAGTGGCATTAATAGGCCCTAACGGGGCTGGTAAATCTACTCTCATTAAAGCAATAATGGGCATATTAAGGCCAAGTGCCGGAAACATATATTTTAATAAGCAAGATATTACGGGCACTGATACATATAGAATAGCACGCCTAGGAATAGGATATGTTCCAGAGGGAAGTATGGTGATTCCTCGTTTAACTGTGTTTGAAAACCTGCTGGCAGCTGTTACAACAAAGGAAGCAGAAAAAAGAAAAGAAGACACCTTAGAATTAGTATATACACTATTTCCGATACTTAAAGAAAGAAAAGATCAGCTAGGAGGTACTCTTAGTGGTGGAGAACAGAGAATGTTAGCAATAGCTAGGGCTTTAATGCTGAGACCTAAACTGCTAATAATAGACGAACTTTCGCTGGGGTTAGCTCCAAAAGTGATCGGCGCTATATATTCAGCGCTTGATCAGTTATATGAAAGCCAAAAAATAAGCATATTGATCACAGAACAGTTTGTTGAAAAGGCTTTGAGGTTTTCTCAAAGGGCATATTTATTAGAGAAAGGACGCATAGCCCTTCAGGGAATCTCGGAAGAGCTGGCAAATAATGAGTATATAAGGAAAGCTTATATTGGCTAACATAACATTAATAAACTAGTTAATATTAATAAGCTAGGGAATATCATACGAAGATAGGAGACATAGTAGTAGAGATCTTGAAGAAATATGGGATCAAAACCTTCTTCGGAGTACCTGGGCACCATAATCTTCCTTTATATGAAGCAATTTACGATCAAAAGCTAGAACATATACTATTTCATGAGGAAACGAATGCCGGGTTTGCTGCTGATGGATATTCAAAAGTACTAGGTCTAGGTGTGGTTGATGCAACGGCAGGTCCTGGAGCGCTAAGGCTAGTTCCTGCCATAGCAGAATCTTTCTCCTCTTCTACATCATTAATTGCTATAGTTGGGGACGTTGATCTAATATATATATATTCGCATAAATATGGCAGATCAAATGTTTCGCAGCAGACAGATCAACTCTCAATATTCAAGCCTATAACAAAAGCACAGTTCCTCGTAACCTCTCCATATAATGTTGAGGATATATTAAGAAACGCGGTAAAAATAGCAATAAGCGGCCGGCCAGGACCTGTTCTAGTTGATATCCCTGTAGATATCTTTTGGGGGTCTTATGAAGACCTAAGGTTAAGAAGGGCACATTATATTGAAACTTCTCCTATTAGATACATTCCCCCGGATGATGAGCTAAAAAAGGCCGCTGATATAATTAAAGGATCTAAAAGGCCGATATTATTATGTGGAGGAGGTATTCATATAGCCAGAGCATGGGACGAAGTAAAGGTTTTAAGGGATGTTAACGAAATACCAGTTATAACGACAATTTCAGGCAAAGGCTCCGTAGATGAAATACATCCGCTATCACTCGGTGTTGTTGGAGATCTAGGGGGATGGGAGCATGCTGTGGAAGCTGTTGAGAAGAGCGATCTGATAATCGTGGTTGGATCTAAACTTCCTCAATATGCAACATATAATTGGAAATTACTTGAAAATAAAAGTATAATTCATATAGATATAGATCCTGAAGAGCTAGAGAGAAATTTTCCAGCTTTGTTAAAGTTGGCAGGCGATGCAAAGGAAACTTTAAGAAAATTGCGTTACCTTCTATCTGGATGGAAATCTGAAGATGAGTGGGTTAGATTTATTTATAGGCTTAAAGAGCAACAGTTAAAAGAATTTGAAAAGATAAATAGTGATCAACCACGAGGAGAAGCCATAGATCCACGGATCATTATGGTGCTTCTCAATAAAATTACAGATGAGAAAGATGTATTAATATCAGACGCTTCTAGCGCCTCTGGATGGACAGCTAAATATTATATGTTAAAACGCGGAGGCAGAGCATATATAGCTCCCAGAGGTTTTGCAGGACTGGGATACGGACTGCCAGCATCTATAGGTGTATATGCATCAGGCGTAATCAATGGAAGAGTCATAGTAGTTACAGGTGATGGAGGTTTTGGCTATAGTATTTCAGAACTTGAAACTATTAAAAGGACAGGCTATCCTATTATGATCATTATTCTAAACGATAGCGCATTGGGCTGGATAAAGCTCGAACAAGAGATCCTCCAAGATGGAAAGGTGATTTCATCTACTTTTTTAAATATCGACTACGCCAGAATTGCTGAGAGTTTTGGAATTAAGGGATATCGCGTTGAGAGAATTCAAGAGCTAGATAAAGTATTAAAGGAAGCATATTATATAAAAGAACCTATAATAATAGATGTAAAAACTAAGACAGATCCTAGCTTTAGCCATAGTCTCTATAAGGCGTCAAAGAAACGATCATAGATACAAAAATGATAAAAATAGGAGTTAGGTAGGAAAACTATTAATATCTAAAAATATATGCTTACATTTCCTATACCTCATTGGTGAGGGAGGTTTGACAGTATTAATAACGGGTGGAGGCTTTATAGCTTCTCATCTTGCCAGGAAGATCATTAGTGATGATGAGCATGTAGTTATGATCAGTAGAAGCAGATCTAAGTTGGTAAGCGATATAATAAACAAATTAACCTATGTCGTGGGAGATATCTCGAGATGGGATATAGTCGCTCAGATCATGAAAGAGTATAGACCTGAATACATATATCACACAGCCGCTTTGCTTAGTGATGAGGCCAATAAAGATCCTATAGGCGCTTTCAAAGTAAATATAGAAGGTACTGTGAATATTTATGAGCTTGGAAGATTATATGACGTACGTAGGATCATATTTATAAGTTCCCTAGCTATATTTTCAGGATCTTCTGTAGTTAATGATGAATCCCCTAAAAACCCTCTTGAACCCTATGGGATCTCTAAGCTTTTTGGAGAGCTTTGGGGATTATATTATGTAAAAAAATATGGGCTCGATATAAGAGGGTTAAGGGGAACATGGATTTTCGGTCCAGGCAGAACTAAGGGAAGCACAGCATTTTCTAGCCTTATAATTCAAAAACCGGCTCTTGGAGAGTCTGTAACAGTGCCAGATTTAGAAGGTAACTGGATATATATAAAAGATTTTGTAAACGCATTATTGACACTCTCAAAAGCTAAAGATCCCAAGAGAAGGTTTTATCTCGTTGGGGGATATAATTTGAGTGTTAGAGATGTAGCCGAGATGGTTAAAGATATTATTCCAACGGCAAAAATATATATAGTCCCACCAGAGGGTCCAGCAATGCTTTGGCCTAAATCTGTTGACGATAAATATTTCAGAGAAGATTTCCATTGGAGACCTAAATATAATATTAAGGAGGCAATACTTGACTTCATAAAGGAGTTAAAGGAAAAACCCGATATATATAGTTAAAAATATTTTATGATTTATAGTATGGGCTACTTGGAGGAAGTGGAATTATGGGATCCGAGACTGCATATTCTTTAGGATATACTACATAGAGTGATCCATTTATCCACTGCATCACTACAGGTCTTGCCCTTATATTTTGGCCTATATGTTTTTGCGGAGCATCGGCCCTACCAATCTTCCCTATTAGCGTGTCTTCGGGGGTAGTTGGTGTTGCAAACTTTATACCATAACCCATAGGAGTACCGCCATCTGGTATGTCGACTTCCCAAGCTACTTTTAGGATGCTATCTGCATCAATCTTTCCAAACCTCTCTATAACCTTAGGAAGTATATCAGTTAGTAGTGGCAATGTATTTGCAAATCCCATATATGCGTGTGTAAGAGGCTTATAGCCTCTTTCTCTTTCGAACCTTTTAACAAATTCTTCTACTAAAGACCTTAGATCAGACCTTATAACGGAAATATTTATACCTGGGGGAGGTGCGGGGGGATCCACATTAAATATGTATTCCATATCTTTGCCAATAGCTTGCCAGGTAGCTGGGAGCCCGTGACCAGCTCCATGTCCTATAAACACCTTAAACTTTAGCCCAAGCTCTTTCGCTTGTCTGAAGAATAACACGGTATCAGTATAATAGCTTGTGGCTAATATAACATCGGGATCTGCAGCTTTTAGTTTAAGTATTAACGGGGAGAGATCTGTTGACGCCGCCGAATATGCTTCTCTTAGAACTATATTAAAGCCAAAGGCCTTTAAGATCTTCTCATTTGAGGTACCCACACTTGTGCCGTATGGGCCATCTTCGTGTATTATAGCTACTTTAATATCTTTGGGAGACTTTCCTAATTTCTGTGTAACTATGTCTCTAAGGAATAGGGCTGAAACAATTCCAAAATCTCCTCCTATAGGCTGATTCCTCAAAACGTATGTAAAGTTTCTCAGGGTTATAGAATCTGTAATAGCGCCTACCTCCCAATATATCGTTCTATATCTCTCCGAGGCCTCTGTAGCAGCTAAAGCTAAGGGGCTAGCATATGATCCTATTATTATCTGGACCTTGTCAATAGTTATTAGTCTTTCTGCTTCGGATGCGGCGACTTTAGGATCGCTTTTAGAGTCAGCGATCACATAGTTTATTTTATACTTGCCCAATATTCCTCCACGCTCATTTATAAGATCTATAGCGATCCTTGCTCCTGTCATTTGATCTATGCCAAGCGGAGCCATAGAGCCTGTAAGAGGAAATAAAAGTCCTATTTTGATTTCACCCACCTGTGTTGGTCGCTGAATCGAAGTGGTATAGTATAGATAGCTACCTATAATGGCTATGATTATTATAACAACCATAGAGATTATAAGGGTATTTCTAGCGATGCCTCTAAATCTATTTATTGATTTCTTAACATTACTCACCCTTGCCCCACCATAGGTAATTTAATTAGAAGATATATATTTTTTCTTTAAATTTATGCATATTTTTATGAGAGAATTATGGCGTTATTATTGCTCTTCCTCTGATCAAGCCCTTCCTGAATCTCTCGAAAACGCTATCAATTTCTTCAAACATGTGAATCTCTGTTTCAACGCTAATTATACCTTTTTCTATGAGTCTTGTCATTTCTACAAGATCTCTTAGTGATCCGACATACGATCCTAGGATCTCTATGCTTCTAAGAGGTAGGAGGGGCTACGCCACTACATTCCTGGGCCACCACGACCCTTAACCTGGATCTTTCCTCTTAACAGCTTTCATATGGAAACCAATTGCAGAAATAGTATCAGCCTATAGAATACCTTATGTAGCGACAGCCAATGTAGCATATCCAATTGACATGGTCCAGAAGTTCCAGAAAGGGCTCTCGATAGAGGGCCCATCCTTTATACACGTGCCCCAACCATGCTTCACAGGATGGAGATTCGACCCAAGATATGGAATTAAGATAGGAAGGCTAGCTATAGAAACAGCGATGTGGATAAACTGGGAGATGGTAGATGGAGAATTTAGAGTCACAGTGAGGGTTCCTAAGAGGAAGCACGTTAGACACTATCTATCATCCCCTCTCGCTAGGAGTTATAGGAGACCTAAGAGGATGGGAATATGCCATAGAGGCTATTAGCAATAGCGATCTGATTATCGTAGTTGGATCTAAACTTCCACAATATGCCACTAGTAACTGGAAACTTCTCAAAAGATAAGAACATTATACATATAGACATAGACCCTGAGGAGATAGGAAGTAACTTTACAACACTAGTGGGTTTGGTAGGAGATGCTAAAGAGACTCTGAAAACGTTGCATAAGCTAATAGAAGAATATAGACCAGAAAAAACCTGGATCGAATATATTTCCAAGCTTAAAGAGCAAAAACTAAAGAACATCAAGGCCTATAGTAATCAGTTCTCTGGAAATAAGATACGTCCTCAGATAGTCTTAGCGAACCTTAATGAAATTGCCGCGAGGAAGATGTGCTTGAATCAGATGCTTCGAGCTCGTCTGGCTGGACTACTACTAAGTATTTTCTATTGAAAAGAGGTGGTAGGGTATATATGGCCCCGAGAGGATTTGCAGGATTAAGATACGGTCTTCCTGCGGCTATAGGGGCCTATGCGTCGGGAATGATTAAAGGAAGAGCTATAGTGGTAGCTGGCAATGGAGGATTTAGCTATACGGTTTCTGAACTCGAAACTCTTAAAAGAGTAGGATACCCTATTATGGTTATTATCTTAAACGATAGCGCTCTTGGATGGATAAAGCTTGAGCAGGAGCTATTTCAAGGTGAAAAGGTGATTTCATCAACCTTCCTTAACACTGAGTATGCTAAGATCACCGAGAGTTATGATATTAAGGGATATCGAATTGAACACCCTCAGCATCTAGGTGAAGTGCTGAGGAAAGCATACTCGCTAAGAGAACCTGTAGTAGTGGATATAGCAACCATTACTGATCCTATGTTTAGCCTTAGTTTATACGAAACATTAAAGAAGAAATCATCATTACTATTAATGAATTATATTAAATACTAATTTTATGTATCAATTATTAACTAGAATAGCTTGCCATCTTGATAACAGGTGAAGGATTATAGGTTCTCACTCAGCTAGGAGATTAGCTAGTTATGGCGGGGGTATCGTTATATTAAGTAGAAGCATATCCAAGCTTAGAGGCGAACAAAGATAGAACAACCTACATTGTGGAAGACATACGTCTAAGTTGCAGAAAATGTGAAAAACCTAGATTTAGTGCTAGAATAAAGACGAAATCTCCAAAATAATAAACTGCAATGATAAACAGCATCAAGATCAAAAGCAATCAACAATAAATATAAAAGAAAGCCTTCAACTGATATAGAACTAATAATATTATTAAAAATACTAAAATCGATTTCCTAAAGAGCTAAAGGAAAAATCAGTTTTTTGGTAAAATAGAAAAACTATTTTCATGGTTTGTAGTATGGGCTGCTTGGTGGTAGTGGTATGACTGACTCTATTACTGCGTATTCCTTTGGATATACTGCATAGAGTGAGCCATTTATCCACTGCATTACTATGGGCCTTGCCCTAATATTCTGGCCTATGTGTTTTTGAGGAGCATCAGCCCTTCCAATCTTCCCTAAAATAGTGTCTCCCGGACTGCTTGGCGACATGAATTTAAGCCCGTAACCCGCCGGAGTCCCCCCATCCGGAATATCAATATCCCAAGCAACCTTCAAAATACCCTCAGAATCTACCTTTCCAAACCTCTCTATAACCCTAGGAAGAATATCAGTAAATAGAGGCAGTACATTGGCTAAACCGTAATATGCATGGGTTAGCGGTCTATATCCCCTTTCTTTTTCAAACCTCTTAACCCACTCCTCTACAAGAGGTCTGAGATCTTCTCTCATAACATTAATATTTATACCTGGAGGAGCTGCAGGAGCATCTACATTGAATACATATTCCATATCCTTTCCAACAGCCTGCCAAGTAGCTGGGATCCCGTATCCTGCCGTATGACCTATTAGTACCTTGAACCTTAGTCCAAGCTCTTTAGCCTGTCTAAAGAAAAGTACTGCATCTGTATAATAGCTTGAAGCTAATATGATATCGGGGTCCGCTGCTTTCAGTTTAAGTATTAAGGGGGAGAGATCTGTCGCTGCTGCTGAGTAAGCTTCTTTTAAGACTATATTGAAGCCAAAGATCCTTAATAGTTTTTCATTTGAGACACCGACACTTGTGCCGAAGGGGCCGTCTTCATGAATAATAGCCACTCTAATATCCTTAGGCTCCTTACCAAGCTTAGGCGCAACAACATCTCTTATGAATAGAGCTGAGACAATACCGAAATCCCCGCCTATAGGCATATTCCTTAAAACATAAGTAAAGTTCCTCAGCGTTATAGAGTCTGAAATAGCGCTTATCTCCCAAAGCACAGTTTTATATCTCTCTGTAACTTCGGAAGCAGCTAGGGACAGCGGGCTAGCATATGTTCCTATTATTAGTGGGACTTTCTCTATTGTTATTAATCTCTCCGCTTCCGACGCGGCTACCTTGGGATCACTTTTACAATCGGCTATTACATAGCTTATCCTATATTTACCTAATATGCCTCCACGCTCATTTATAAGATCTATAAGAATTCTTACCCCTACCATCTCATCTATACCGAGAGGTGCCATGGAGCCCGTTAGTGGGAATAAGAGTCCCACTTTTATCTCTTTCACTTCCTGCGATATTCTCTGTGTGTTTATGTAGTATAGATAACCCCCCACCCCGGCTATAACGATCAATATGATAACTGTTGTGATGAGAATGCTCCTAGCTATACCCTTAAGACCACCTAACAAATACACCATAGACCACCCAACAAAAAATAAAACCACAAAAATAAATATATTATTCTATATCGTGACATCGTATTGAACACATTGAGAATACTTATGATTTGAATTTCGGAGGAGTTACTTCTGAGACTTTCTACTGAAGGATAGCCTTATCTATGGTTAGATGTTGTCGTTGATGTTTTATTCTAGTATTTTTTTCACTAGTTCTTCTGCTTCTGCTATGTTATATTCTCTTAGGAGGCTTATTCTGCTGGCTTCTATAGATCCTTCGGCGTGTATCATTAGTGCTAGGGAGTATCCTGTGAGGCTGCTGCTCCCAGCTAGTTCTTTCGCGATTTTCAGGATCTTTATTCTCTCCTTACCGTCTACGGCTCCTGCTAGGTACTTGGCTATTCTATCCCCTAGCTCTCCTCTAAGATCTTCTTCTGATGGTAGTGTTGCTATTATCCCTCCTGCTATGTCTACAAGCCCTTCTAGGATTTTTGAGAAGTTTGTGTTTGAGTAGAGCTTCGCTATGTTTGTGTAGAGGGGGTTTGGGATTGCTATTCCCTCTTCTATGTGTGCTGCTACTGCTGATGCTATGGCCCCCATCCTCATGATCTCCTTCCACATTATCATATCGACTATCCTGCTCCTCACGTGGTGGGCGTCCCACACACCGTTTGCCCTCGCCACCAGGCTTGCTGTGCCTAGGTATAGATTCGCCATGGCAGATCTATATGATACTGCTGTGAATCTATGGTATGTTGCGAATAGATTCGCTAGGTAGCCCGCGAACTCGTACTCCCTGAACATGAAGACCCTCTCCCACGGGACGAAGACATCATCGAATATAGTTAGGGTCTCGAGCTCATAGTCCCTAGTGCTTAGGATAGCACTCCTATTCCCCTCAACCTCGTCTATAGGCCTCACCACCATCGAGAGACCCCTGGCATTTGCTGGAACTGCGAAGGCGACTGCGTAGTCAGCGTCTCTCTGGGTCATCGCCCTAGTGGGGATAACGACGATCTCGTCCACCACAGCTGCCTGGGTCGTGTGGGCCTTAGCACCCCTAACCACTATGCCATCGTCCCTCACATCCACAATCCTTAGATAGAGATCCGGGTCCTTCTGCTCATGAGGCCTCTTAGACCTATCGCCCTTAACATCTGTCTGGGCGACAGCCAGAGCAAGATCCTTCTTAGCAACATCCCTATAGTATTTCATAACCCTCTCATAGTATCTAGTCCCCATCCTAGCATCTATCTTCCTAGAAGTCACCATGAAAGCGAATAGCGCGTCCGACCCTATAGCCTGCCCAATATTGAATATACCGTTACAGGCATATGTATGGCTATATATTATTCTATGCCTCTCAACCAGATCCTCAGGGCCTCTCGGGATCTTATAGTATCTACTAATAACACCCAGATCCCCATCACTATAAACCCTATTAGGCATTTCGTACAGCTTGGCAAGATGCCTAGCAGCAATCCCGAGAACAGGGTGATCCGCTATAGATAGAACCCTCTCACCCCTATAGAAGACGCTTCTACCATCTCTAAGAGAATCTATATATTCAGATACCTTCCTAACCAAAGCAAATCCCTGAATCTATAGCCTAGCTAATTTAAAAACTAGGCAAAAAGAAAAAGAGGCTTAGAAGAACATGGGTTGGCTGGGCAAAGACTATTCCCAAAATGAGATATTCAGCCCTTAGGGGGATTTTTATATAAATAGATGCTTCATGATTATATCGATCTCCTCGAGAGCCTTATCCCTAGTGGCTATATATGTTATCCTTCCCCCGCTCATTACTCCTATCTTGGTGGCGATCTCAGCTATTGTGTTGAGTTTCGGCCTGGTTCAACGATCACTATGGTCTTACCCATCTTCCTCAGCCTATCTAGCATGCTATATATTTTCTTAACCATTATAGGCATAACCCCCTCTGTCGGTTCATCTAGTAAGAGGAGATCTGTTTCTTTTAATAGGCTCCTCAGTATAGAGGCTATCTTTCTCTCCCCACCGCTCAGCAGGTCGGCTCTTCTATTTAGAAGCCCCCTTATCTCTGGATAGATATCCTCTAGCTTGGATAGATCTATGTTCTTTCTACCGGCACTCAGCCTTAGATTCTCGAGAACACTCATCCCGTGGAAGAGCCCTGTGTCATCCGGCATATAGAAGATCCCCAGCCTCGATATCTCATAAGTCCTCAACCTGGTTATGTCTCTACCCCTAAACAGAATCCTTCCCCTTCTAATAACCTCAATACCCATTATGGCCTTTAAAAGGGTTGTCTTCCCAACACCGTTCCTACCCAGTATAGCTATGAGATCCCCCTCATCTATCGATAGGCTGATGCCATGGAGCACATGTGCCTTGCCATAATACGCATCGAGGTTCTCTATTAACAGCATATCTACACACCCAGATAGATCTCCTTAACACGCGCATTATCAGCTATCTCGCTAGGAGGCCCGTCAGCTATGACCTCACCCCTATTCATGACGATAATCCTTTTAGAGATGCTGAACACTATATCCATGTCGTGCTCCACAAGCACTACTGGGATCTGCTTCGCGATCTCGCTGATCAGTGAGGCCACATCCCTCTTCTCATCAACATTTAGCTAGCAATAAGAGCCTCGGCTTCGTGGCGAGCGCAACAGCGATCTCCACGAGCCTCTGCAATCCGTGGGGAAGCTTATATACCTCAGTATCTCTATAGCCATTGAGACCAAGTCTCTTTATAATGCCATCAATATCCACATCGCTGCCCTTCTTAGAGAGGGAGGATATAAGCACATTCTGATACACACTAAGGCTTCTGAAGAGATTTATTATCTGGAACGTCCTAGCAATCCCGAGCCTCACAATCTTATGGGGACTCGCCCCCGTTATGTCTCTACCCATGAAGAATATCCTACCCGAATCCAGTTTCAGCCTACCGGTTATGACATTTATAAGGGTTGTCTTGCCAGCCCCATTAGGACCTATTATAGCCGTTACACCATCCCCCCTTATAGCGAGGCTCACACCGTTAAGTGCTGTGAAGTCCCCGAACCTCTTAACCAGATTCTCTACCCTGAGTATCTCCTCACCCTCCAAAGCCTATCCACCACCTCTAAAATACCTCCTCTAGACCCTAGGATCAGGGACGCTAGGATCATGCCGAGGGCGAGCTGCCATATATCTGCCCACCTAGCTACATAGGTGGTTAGGAATACAATGACCAGCGAACCCAGGATAGGCCCTGAGAAGAACTGCGCACCGCCGATCAGTGTTGCTAGGAGAGGCTCGGCGCTAGTCGTCCAGTAGGCTAGATCAGGGGTTACAGCACCCATTAGGATGGCATATAGGGCCCCCGCCACCCCGGCAACAGATCCTGATATGATGAATGCTATCATCCTAAGCCTGAAGATAGGGTGTCCTGTGAATGGCACGAAATCCTCATTAGCACCTAGGCTCCTGATTAGCAGGCCCAGCCTGGATCTATGTAGTATATATAGCAATATAATGGTAGCTAGGAAAAAGGCATATATATAGTAATATCTAGCAAGGGGGTCGGATATATCGATCAAGATCCCTGTCCTCGCAACTCCCGAGAGGCCATCGCTACCACCGGTGAAGGATCTCCATTTGAGAAGTAGAGCATATAATAGCATGCCGAAAGCCAGGGTTAGCATTGAGAAATATATCCTGCTATGCCTCAGAGTCAGGGCACCCACGACCAGGGCCAGGGCTAGGGATACACCTATAGCTACTATAGTCCCGAGCAGAGGATCCTTAATCACATCTCTATTAAATATCGCTAGGGAGTAGGCGCCCCCAGCATAGAAGAGGGCATGGCCAAAGCTTAGGAGCCCGGCGTAGCCGAATAATATGTTATATGATAGGGAGAACATAGATAGTATCATGAATAGGGAGGCCATATACATGTAGAAAGGGTCTCTAAGAGCTGGAATAGATGCTGCCCCAATACATAGGAGAGCTAGGGCATATAGCTGGGGATCTAGTCTAGAGAGTCTCACCCACATCACCTCTCACCGAAGATTCCTTGGGGCCTTATGAGGAGGGATATAGCCATTATGAGGTATATGAGGAGAAGATCTATCTCTGGGAAGTAGAGAGTGAATATGCTCTCAGAAACACCTATTATCAGGGAAGCCACATACGCCCCATGGAGATAGCCCAGCCCAGCTATAACCGTTACTATAAATGCAGATACTATGAGGAAATCTCCCAGCCCGGGAACCACGGGGGAGAATGCCACTAGTAGCCCGCCACCGAGGCCGGCGACTAGGCTGCCTAGGAAGAATACCGAGGTATAGATCATCACGGTGTTAATGCCCAGGGACTCAGCTATATAGGGCTTTCTCCATGTAGCCCTTACTCGAAGACCCCACATAGTCCTGTTAATAAGAATCACTATTAATAAGTATATTAATAATCCAGCTATTATTACCGTGATCATGTAGAGAGGGAAGGTCCTACCTAGAACATTGATCCCTGCGGACAGAGTTTCTGGAAGAGGTACAGGGACTGGGAGCTTCCCCCATATATTCTTAGTCACATCGTTTATGACGAGGGTAGCGGCGAATGTCATGAGGAGCTGGTATGTAACGTCAACCCTATAGAGGGGTCTTAGGAGAAATCTCTCGATAGCGATCCCCACGATATCCGCTGCAAGGGCTGCCAGGGGCAGCGAGGCCCAGAAGCTTCCTGTGAATCTGTAGAACATATATGTGAGGTATCCGCTCAGGACTAGGAGGGCTGCTTGTGAGAAGTTAACAACCCTCAGAACACCGAATATCAGTGTGAGGCCCGATGCTATTAACCAGTATATAGAGGCTCTATAGAGACCTGTGAATAGCTGATAAAAAATCGGCGTAAGATCCACGAGATCTGCACTCGCTCTAGGATCAGCTTATTAGAGGTATCTTATAATCTGGAGGCGATCTATAGTAGAGAAATGCTGGGACTGCCCTTATATCCGTTAATTCCGGTACATCATCCCCAACACTGATCGTCTCGCCCGAGATCCTCCCATACGGTACCTCATACACCGCCTGGTGATCCTGAGGCCTTATCCACCTAACACCGGCTGGGGTGACTAGGACCATGCCCTCCATGGTCTTGATCAGCGTATCTAGATCGAGGCTCCCCGTCCTCTCCAAAGCAGCCTTGATCATATATATAGCTGTATATGTAGTCTCTGCTGAGTATGTTGGGAGCCTGCCCTACCTCTTCACAAATGCATCGACAAACCTCTTGTTAATATCTGTTGGTGGGTAGAACCACACATATCTACCGCTAACCCAGGTACCATGCTGGGTCATTGGATAGGCTTTGCCAAGGCCATAGGCAACATCCATAGAGTAGCCCTAGGATTAAAAACAACCTTGATCTTTCTATATAGGCCTAGCTCCACAGCCTGCCTATGAAACGTTATAGCCTCAACAGCCCAGTTAGTAGTGAAGAGACCCTCAGCATCCGTCGCCATAACCGCGCTAATCCATTTTGTGAAATCCGTAGTTCCTGGAGAGGGGTTCCACTGCTCGGAAACAAAATCAACACCTGGCCTAAGTGCTTTAAGGGTTGTCTTAAAGAGATCCCATGAGACCCTGCCATACTCATAGTCAGGATTTATCCCTGCCCACTTCCTAACTGGGAGATCCTTTGCTATCCACGCAGCCAATATACCGTCTTGCTAAACCGGCACAGAGATTCTAAATACATGCTTGATCCCCTGTTTATAGGCAAGCTCCTCTGTAAGCCTATGTGTCGCTGTGTGAACAACCACCAAGATCCTGTTGAGCTCCGGCATCATAGGTCCCACCCTCATAGCATTACCGCTGGAGTCTATACCAACTATGAAGTCCACCCTCTCCTGCTCAACAAGCTCCCTAGCCTGTTTAACGGCATCAGCAGCCTCATCCCTAATAACAATCTCCATCCTGCTACCGAGGATCCTGCCAGCAGCGTTTATCTCCTCAATAGCCAGCCTAGCACCCTGCTCTATATACTCACCATATGTGGCTCACGTACCGCTTCTAATCCCCATAACCCCTATCCTAATCACATCCTTAGGCAGCTTCGATACAGGTGTGACTGTTTTGGTAACAGTCTGTGCCACAGGGGAGGTGACTGTGACTGTAGAGACCGCCGCAGCCTGTGTCTGTGTTATAGTTCTCACGACCTCTGCCACCCTAGCAGGTGCTATTGAATATCCCCCTGCAACCCCTACAGCGAGCCCGACTACTCCTGCGCCTATAAGTTTTAACAGGGATCTCCTAGCCTCATTAACCAAGAGAAGCCCCATGACCTATTATTCATAATACTAAGCATAAACATATGTACTCCCTTTAACAAATATGATATAGAGTCTAATATAGGTATTAATTATGTTTTCACAACATACAACAAGATCTAATATACATAATAGAATTAATATATCGGCTATACATATTTCCCAGATATATAGATATATTAACCCTTTAGACTCTATATCATATTTGTTAAAGGGAGTACATATGTTTATGCTTAGTATAAGGCATATACTTGAAAGGGCCCGGCTATACTTCGCTAAGAAGGAGATCGTATCTAGGGTTGAGGAGGGTTTATTTAGATACACATACGGAGATATGTATAGAAGGATCTGTAGGCTTGCAAACGCTCTAGAAGATCTCGGGGTTAAAAGGGGGGATAGGGTCGCCAGTATTGCCTGGAATACCCATAGACACCTCGAACTCCACTTCGCTGTTCCCTCCATCGGAGGTGTTCTCCACACTGTTAATCTTAGGTATAGTTCTGAGGAGATTATGTATACCATTAACAAGGCTCGTGACAGGATCTTGTTTGTGGATCTTGATCAGATGTCCGTCATAGAGAAGATCCACAGTGGTTTGGAGACCATCGAGGCAATAGTTATAATGGGCCGAAGATATGCCGGGAAATCGGTGATAGATGGGGTCGAGGTATATAGCTATGAGGAGATGCTTGAAAACTCTAGAAAAGAGAGAAATCCCAACCTCCCCACCAGCTTTCAATTCTATAGTAGATCATCCTATCAGAGCCGCCTTTGCAGCAGGCCCCCATCCTATCTCCTTTCAATTCTATAGTAGATCATCAGGAGCTGGGTCTCAATCCCGCAAAAGGCGGGAAGAACTAGAAAAGCACTTTCAATTCTATAGTAGATCATCAAAAGATGTTGTTTTTGGCTGCTGCTTTGGAGCATGCTTTGAACTTTCAATTCTATAGTAGATCATCTATGCGCCTTTCTCAATGCCATCCCAAGTGATGTTGAGCCTTTCAATTCTATAGTAGATCATCCGGAGCCTCCAAAACCTACGACATCATGAGGACAATGGGGCTTTCAATTCTATAGTAGATCATCCTGATCCTCGAAGAAGCAAAACATGGGCTTAAACCAACATCTTTCAATTCTATAGTAGATCATCCATTTTGAGAACCGCTTAACATAGTCTAGGGGTCTATGTGGACTTTCAATTCTATAGTAGATCATCCCCAAGCGATGTTACATCAATAGCTATAGACAGATCAACTTTCAATTCTATAGTAGATCATCTTTCTTTTTTTGTAGAAGTGTAAGTTACTCGGATAGATGGGGTTCTTTCAATTCTATAGTAGATCATCGAAGTTTCTGTTACCCAATCTTTTCAGTGTGTTGAACGAGAGCCTTTCAATTCTATAGTAGATCATCGGGCTTCTCGGTGGCGTATATCAGCTCGACGACAGCTAACCCTTTCAATTCTATAGTAGATCATCTCTATGTTTGCTGCTATGAGTCTTCCATCAACGATATAGAAGCCCTTTCAATTCTATAGTAGATCATCTCGACGAGGTGTGGTGGGATCGATGATATGTGTGCTATGACCCCCTTTCAATTCTATAGTAGATCATCTGTAGAGGCACACGATCTGTATCTCCGTGGCATTGGAGCCCCTTTCAATTCTATAGTAGATCATCGTAACACAGCTACAGGCACCAGAGCAGCTTACACAGAGCATCTTTCAATTCTATAGTAGATCATCA
>JAVVGE010000009.1:0-37431 GCA_032249255.1 Desulfurococcales archaeon
AGAACTCCTTAGAGGGCTCAAGATCTATGTGCACCCAGCCCCTATGAGTATTGATGGCAACACTTGTGAAGAAAATGTTCTCAACATCATTTATATTGATCTTAGTTGGGTTTACTGGTTTCCATATGAGGTCATAAACTAGCCATAGGCTAACACTATTGATCCTAGGCACTAGTATTCCATTACTCATCTCAAGATCTACCTGATACCAAGCTATTTACCGGGATTTCTTCCATAGATGTCTCACGAGCCTCCTACTCCTAAGATCCTTTTTCCCCAGAGCTAGATACTTAACCAACTCATCAAAGATCTCTCTAGAGTATTGCCTAGCCCTGTTCCTCCTTAGAGAGGAAATCCTTTCAACCGCATCCTGACAAACCCCATGTATATAGTGGGACGGTATGTTGGGGTACATATTCCTTAGCTCTCGATACTTCCCACTCTTAAGCCTATAGTAATTCTCAGTAATATTGATGCGTAGGATAGCACATCTCCAAGCATCCTGCTATATTATATTCATGACCTCTTCTTATGCCCTGAATTCTCTCCTAGATAACTTCTTTGACGGTATAACAGCTGTCCTACTCACAAAGATCCTATCTCCTGGCTTAACAACCCACATCCACTTCTTATCGCTCTATTTCCTCCTCCCAGCCATTATCCCTGGGCCTCGTTCGCCCCTAAACCTTCACTCCAACCATTAATTAATAATGAAATAATATAAAAAGATTTCTAATATCATGAAAAGAGTTCAGCTCCAGTTGGCAGCAGCCTAAGCCTAACGATTCGTATCTTCACGCCTTCGCTCTTGACCGCGCGGCTCCTAGGCCCTGACATCGCCTGACCTGGCTCTGTCCTAGAGACTATTGCCTGGGAATTAGCCCTCATGATCGATTGGTTTAAGATTTGATGAGGCCCGGATCTTTTGCTAGATCCTCAGTAGAAGCACTATGTTTAGTAATATAAATATAACTAAGATTGCTGTTGATGCGTATATCTTAGCTGGGTCACCGATCCACATGCTACTAACTAGTAGGGCAAGGCTTAGTATTAGAGCGGTAACCGTGGATAGCTTGGGCTCTACATATGCTAAGGCTATGTTTAGAGTTGAAAAGAGAGCTACGGCTACTAGAATAGCTAGGGCTAGTAGATCTTGGGAGAAGCTGATTAGGCTGGCTATATCTAAGAGTATAAGTGATATTGAGAATCCAATCATAGCCCTTCTCATAGGTGTGAGTGTTTCTCTAGCGATCCTCTCTCCATCCTCTAGATGATCTATCATCCTCTTGATCCCCGCGTATATCTGGCCATATAGCTCTTCCCTCAAAGGCTCCGGCGTCTCTTGTATTTTCACACAGATCTCTGAGGATCTCTTTGCTTCTAAGAGCGATTCACGGATCTTATATTTAATGCTTTCCTGAAGCCTTTGAGAGGCGCAGATCTTCGATAACATGTTATAATCCACCCTAATATACCTTAGGCATCCCGAGCTCTCTATATATGCTAGCTCCCTAGCCAGATCCTCACAGAGATCATTGCCCATTCGGAGTATGACACCCTCCCCGCCCTAAAGGTCGAGGCTTGCCTTGTTGTCAGCCAATATGTTTCGTCCTCAAAGGCTAATAACTTGATTAGGGTTGCTAGCTAGATATGTTCTCCCTTATAACCCGTATCAGATCCTTCTCAGTAATGATACCAGATAGATTTCCAGGATCTCCTACTAAGACGCACTTGGACCTTGTGTTTAGAAGCCTCTTAGCCAGCGAAATCACGCTGCTATCCTCAGCCACGAACATGGGCTCTTCATACCCTATTGCAGAGATCCCGCTTCCAACTAATAACTTTTCAGGGTCTCCCCCTATGTGTTCCTCAGAAATCCTGTGGATCACATCGAGCATCGTTATAATACCATAGATCTTATCCCCACTCATTATTACAAGCCTTCTAAAACCCCTCTGGATCATGACCCCAATTGCCTCCAGGAGCGGAGCATCGAGATCTATAATCTCGACGGGCCTAGAGGCTATATCAGAAGCCCTCAGATCCTGTGGTATAGCCTTTAACAATACCCTTATCAAGCTATCCTCAGACACTACCCCCAACGAGTCTCCTCTCTCGTTGATGATAGATATGCATTCATTGCCATAGATCCCCTCGATCGCTTTAATAAGATCTGAGGAGACCTCTATAGCAGAGATTTTCATGGACACCTCTGAAGCCACCTTATCCAAGGCCCAGGATATCCTACCCCTCTCGACAAGGACTATGCCTTCCTCCGATAACTCGAAGATCTCTCTTGCTATTCTCTTAACAGTTATATATAAACCAGTATCCCCAGAGGGATCCTTACTAAACAATATAGCACAGTACCTTCTAACCCTGCTCATCTTAATAGCGACCTCCCATATCCTTGCCTCAAGGTTAACAGCTGGCACGAAGGGATCTATGAGATCTATGAGATCAACAGAAAAATCCGGCAATCCAGCTCACCTTCAAGCCCTGAATCTACTGTGATCTAGAGAAATATATAAGGCAGCGTTTCCCCTGCCCGGGCTACGGTGCTCCACACTCCCGAGCTAGATGCTGATGCCCTTATCCCTCCTCAGATCTATCATGTCCTCCAGATCTTCACCCGTGCTTATCAAAGTTATAGGGACGCCTAGATACTCCTCAATAGACTCAATAAACCTCTTAGCATTTATAGGCAGCTTATCCCACTCCCTCACACCCCTAGCTTCTCTAAATAACGCATCTATCTTAGTTATAGCCACCTGGGTCGCTGAATTTATTCTAACAGCCCTCTTAGCAAGCTCCATATTGAATGGCGCAACCCTTCTAAGCCTTCCAGTAACAGTCCCCCTCTCCACCAAGCCCAGCCTCTCTATCTCTTCCCGTCCTAACTCGCCCTCTAGAGGACCCTCGCCCACCCTAGTGACATATGATTTGAAAACAACTATCACATCACTGACATGCTTGGGTCCCAAGCCTACCTCTGATAGGATGCCTGATGCAGATACATCTCTAGATGTTACATAGGGATATGTTCCGTGGTATAGGCTTAGATAGAGGCCCTGTGTCCCCTCAACAATAACTCCAAGGCCCTTATCAACCATATCCAGTATCTCCCACGTGCTGTCACACAGGAATCTTTCTAACTCTCTGAATTCCCAGGCCAGCCTAAGCCTTCTCAGAACCCTCTCAGCCATAGCTGCACCAACACCCTGGAATGTTGATCCTATGCCCTTCAGAACCGAGTCTCTCTTCTCAGCCTCAACATGCCTCTCCTCTATAACACCGGCGTATCTATCAACGCATATCCTATCAAACACCACGGTCTCTGAAATCTCATTGAGCAGGATATCCACTTTAACTAGAGAACCCCTCGCTATATAGAGCCTTACGCCCCTCCTAACAAAGGCAGATGGGACGATCCTCAGCCTCCAGATCCTTCCACCATACACAACTGTGTGACCAGCATTAACACTCCCAGTCCTTATGGCTGCTGCATAGCCCCCTCTCAGCCCTAGATAGCCAGCCACCTTGCCCTTTCCCTCATCGCCGAAGAAGCCTCCACATACGACGGTTACCACGGCCTAGCCTCCTCCCCGGATCCCCTTGCATAGCTCTCCCTAATGGCTCCAAGTGTGAGGGCAATGAATCTTGCCTTCTCCCACAGCTCCTCTATGCTCTTAGCCCCCACATACGAGAATCCTGACTTTATACCGCTCACTAGGTTGGCTATGATATCTGATGCAGAGCCTCTATATGGTACAAGCATCTCTATGCCTTCTGAGGCATATGATGAGAGATCCTCCGGGTCTTGTCCATCGATAGAAAGCCTTTGGGCATATGATGAATTGCTCGCCATACCTCTATACAACTTATACTTATACCCCCTAGAAATAACGGTCTTTCCAGGGGCTTCGTCCGTCCCCGCTAGTAGGTATCCTATCATCACGCTAGAGGCTCCTGCTGCTAGTGCCTTAACTATATCTCCAGAGGATCTTATACCCCCATCAGCTATAACAGGGACGCCGTGTTGCCTAGCAATCCTCGATACCTCCATTATAGCTGTGAGCTGGGGGACTCCCACACCAGCTACTATTCTTGTGGTGCATGCATACCCAGGACCTATCCCAACCTTGATCCCGCCCACATCGAGCTCCACCAGATCCTCAGCGGCTTCCGAAGTAGCTATGTTCCCAACAACAATATCTATCCCATCTCCCAGGCTCTTCTTAATGGATTTGATAGCTTCTATAGCGGGCCTGCTATGGGCATGGGCCACGTCAATCACTATCGCATCGACACCAGCGCTATATAGTCTCTCAGCCCTCACGAGATAGTCTCCCCTAACTCCCACAGCTGCAGCAACAGCCAGCCCCCCATCCCTTCCAATAGCCTCATTACCGCTTATTTTTGCAGGCTCTCTCTTAACCCTCAGAACCTCTTCAACCTGCTTCTCAATGGGCATGAATCTGTGGATAACCCCTATACCCCCCATTCTGGCTAGGGTTATAGCCATTCTATGCTCAGTGACGGTGTCCATGGCGGCGCTTGAGATGGGTATGTTTATCCAGAGCCTCTTAGAGAACCTGGTTTTTAGGCATACCTCTGATCTCGAGGCTAGGTCTGAGTACCCTGGTAGGAGAAGGACATCATCTAACGAGAATCCATAGCCAACTATTTTCCCCAGATATCCCTACTTTTTCATAGAAAAGGGGGTATTTAAATACCGGGTGTAGGAGATCATTTAATATACATAAAAAGTAAATTAGATTCTCTAGCCCCTCTTAACAACGATCTCATAGGCTATTTCAGCAGCCCTCTCCCCAGAGAGTAGCATAGCACCGAACGTGGGGCCCATCCTCGGAAGGCCATGATACTCAGCAACGCTTATCCCAGCAAGCACAAGGCCCGGGAACACTTCACCAGTGTGCTTAACAACGAGATCCTCAGAAGCGTCTGCCCACATCGGGCCCAGAACCGAGGACTTCACAAGCCCTCTAGAGGCTAGCTTTCTAACAGCCGCAGCCTCGTGACCGGTAGCGTCTATAACTACCTTCGCCTCGAGACCTATTGGATCTAGACAGGTTATCTGTCTCGGCATCCCTTGCACAGGTGCCGAGTTAACCACAACCCCCTCTACTCTACCGTTCCTCACAATCAGGTCCTCAAGGACTGTGAGTGTGAGAGTCCTGGCACCCGCTTCGAGAGCCTTGCTAGCTAGCTTAGACGCTGCTAGGGGGCCGTGTGTTATGTATAGGCCTTTTCTATATTCTCTATAGGGCACTCCAAGTTCATCTAGTATCTTGTTGGCTGGATACCTAAAGGTAATTGGGTTCATTAGGTATCCACCCATCCACATTCCTCCACCTAGGTAGTTGTTCTGTTCAACGATCAGGACTTTCATGCCTCTGAGAGCTAGTTTCCAAGCAGCTGTGAGTCCTGCTGGGCCTCCTCCTACTATTATTACATCGCTTCTTGAGTATTCCTTTATCAGGTTGCTGAATTCCTCAACTATTGCTGTGGCTATCTCTGCTTCTGATACCTCTGCAAAGATCTTTTTCCCCATAGTCTTACCAAAACACTTGCTATAGGGGGTTAATATATATGTTATAGGTTATCTATAGATCTTCTCCTATGTGGGTCTCATGAGTATCTTCTCCTCATTTAGCAGATAGGATGAAGCCACTATAAGGGCTAGGGAGAATGCTAGCAGGAATCCTAGGTGTAGTAGGGAGCCCGTGATATCGCTCATGGAGAAGGCCTTTATAGCTAGTACTGAATGTGTATATGGCAGAATCATGAGGGGAGCCAGGATCCAGGTTGGAAGCCTATCTATATCGACGAATAATGCTGAGAAGAATATAGAGGATGAGAGGATCGTTATTATCGAAGAAGCTATCTGTGCAGTCCTCATGGTTGCACTCCTAACTATTACAGGGAGTGAGAGCGCTAATGTAGAGAGTATCGTTAGGTAGACTACAACAGCACTTATAATAACTAGCTGGGGATCGTATCCTCTGCCTCCTAGCAAGCCCTGTGAGAGGATCTGGAGGAAGATTATTACAGCAACGACCTCGACTATGGAAGCGAATAGACCCACCAAGGAGCTGGAGAAAGCCTTAGCAAGCACAAGCTCCCTCCTCCTCAGAGGAGATATGAGGAGGATCTCGAGGGTCCTCCTCTCCTTCTCACCCAAAATAGAATCGACTACATATGTTGTTGCGGGTGTTGAAACAAATACTAGGGAGAATGCGAGGAGCCTAGCAACATAGATCCTCATAGCCTGTTCAAAACTTATCTCCTCCCCTGAGGGGGTTATATATGCTGTGAGAAGAACAATGATCGGGTCTCTCACGCTATTAGGATCCGCTTTGACGCCAGCCTCCATAGATAGGAAATCTATTTTTATACTGGATATATTAATAGACAGATCCTGGATAGTTGAGTAGAGATCCGAGATAAGCCTATCAGCCCTAGGGGAACCAGGGATCCTCTGGATCTCGAGCAAAGCCCTATCCACAAAGGATGAGAGATTCCTAGCGAACCCCCGAGGTATTATTAACACAGCATCTATAGACGACCCGGTCTCACCCCTATACACAATATACCCTTTAGAAGCCATTGAGGCAGCGATATAGCCCTCGATATAGGACGAGTTGATAGATATATTCCCAATATATCCAGTCGAGCTATCCCTATTCACTATTAAAAGGGCTCCCTGCTCAAAATACTGGAGATATGTGCTCATAAACCCTAGGAGGGGCAGCATAACCAGTGGAAGGACTGCTAAGGCTGCGAGGGTTCTGTAGTCTCTAACAAGCTCTAGCATCTCCTTCCACAGAAGAGGCTTTATAGACATCTGCATCCAATATCTATCTCTCCCGGAGAATATAGGGTAATGATATGGATGAAAAATATAATATACTGATCCTATATAAAATAATCTCCTTAATCACGTCTCTGGAAAAGGGTACGTCTATGACCTTCTCTTTGCCCTGAAGGGCGGGGTTTCTATTGCTGTTTCGAGTGTAATTTGATCCTTGTATGGGTTCTAGTGTAGGCTACTCGCTGCCTTCTATAGACACATAAGCTCTGTAACACTAGGTTTTCTTTAAGGTTCATCTATATATAGAAGAGGTATACTGTGTCCTTCTGGGGAGACATGTTTTTAGGCTTCTAGGCTGTATTATTTTGGTGACGAGCCTCTGAATACTGTTTTAAGGTGTTGGAGGCTGGACATTAGTCTAACATCTCTAGCAATGATCGGTGGGGGTGGAAGCAATGATCTCTGCTAGAGATCCGAGGGTAGAGATAACCTATTATAAAAGATATTTTCTAGCTCTCAGGCCCTGGAGCTTCCCGATGACAGCTGTGTCTATAAGTGTTGGGGCTGCATATGCCTATAGCTCCCATGCTATCTTCGATCCTGTAATATATTTGATCACGCTCTTAGGGTCTATAGCTCTCCACGCATTCGTGAACATCACCAACGATTATTTCGACACTCTATATGGTGTTGATAGGCCAGGATCGCCGACTACGAGGTATAGGCCTCACCCACTAGTCTCCGGGATCATGACGCCTTCGCAGGTTATCGTGCTATCTATATTGCTATTCGCCACAGCCCTTGCTACGGGCATTCTCCTCACGGCTATGGGTAGGTGGTTATCAATACCCCTGGGCCTGCTAGGCTCTCTAGTGGCTCTAGAATATACTGCGCCACCTGCTAAGCTTAAGTACAGAGGGTTGGGGGAGGTCTCTGTTTTTCTCATGTGGGGTCCTCTCATGGTTCTTGGGTCCTACTATACCCAGACAGGATATATAGATATTGATCCTATAATGGTATCGATACCCATTGGGATCCTTGTTGCCTCGGTTCTACTCATAGACTCTATCAGAGACTATGAATATGATAGATCGGCGAAGATAAAAACCCTCACAGTGATCATGGGGAGGGGAAGAGCCTTAACCCTATTCATAGTCATGATATCTTCAGCATATATAGCTACACCGGTGCTCTTCATAACAGGTGTGACAGGGCCATCAATTCTATTATCACTAGTAACAGCACCCAGGGCAGCAACGCTACTAAAATCCTTCTACAGAGAGGTGCCAGACATAGCAGCTCCACAGACAGCACAGCTAACAATGATCTACGGAACTATGATAATCCTAGGACTAACGCTACAGCATCTCTTATCTCTAAAGTAGTATATTATAAAATATAGATGCTCATGATACTCTATACCTTGTCGTCAGAGATCTATAGCTCTGTTACAACTAAAGCCTCGCCTTTTAAGGCGGGGATTGTTTTATCAGCTTTCCAGGTATTTGTTTTTGGAGGAGCTCTATTGTTTCTGGTGATGAGGGTTTGCTAACCATCTCGATCGGGATGAGGGTTAGTCCCGAGCCTGGGCCATAGAGCTCCTCAAGAGATACAACGTTGCTCTCAACTATGCTATGAACAAGATTCTGAGCCTAGATCTGAGAAGCATTGGGGGTTCATAACGCTCTATATAGAGAGCTGAAGGAATGGTTTGGCCTCCCATCTATGGTGCCATTGAATGCTATAGGGATGCCCTTGCAAATACCAATGCCTGAAGGAATAATACTAGGAGGGGTAGGAGGCCTAGGGTTAGGAAGCTGAGCATGCTACTACACCAAGGATCAGGGTATAGGATTGAAGAAGGCTACGTGGAGATCATAGGCGGGGTTAAACTCAAACTCATTGGCTTGGATAGGAGATACGATAACTATGAGAATGGAGAGGCTAGGCTCGTGTATAGAGATAATAAGATTATCCTGTGGATCTCTAAGAGGATCCCCAAGCCCAAGCCTTATCAGCCAAGAGACGTCATAGCCATAGACATTAATGAGAGGAAGATAGTCTATGGAGATGATAAAATAAACAAAGAGATAGACACCCTGTATGGGGGAGGAGAAGAGGGATCCTGAATAGAATAAGATCCTATCACAGAAAGGCTAGGAATATATTGAAGGACTGGGCTAGGAAAACATCTTTTGAGATCATGGAGCTTGCTAAGGAGCTTAGATATGCAGTCGTTAGGGAGGATCTAACCGGGCTGATAAACACACTGAGAAGGATCGAGAGCAAGGATCACAGGGCAAGGATCACCATAATGGGGTACAGGAGAATAGGGAAGTGGTTAGACTGGCAGGCCAAGAAACACGGAGTTCCCCACGTGAAGGTCAACCCCAACGGGACGTAGTCTAAGTGTCCAAAATGCGGTTCCAAAGGATTGGAGGAGACAGGCTATAGAAGGCTTAGATACCCAAGATGCGGTTTCGAAGCAGACAGAGACGTCATAGGGAAGCTGAACATAAGGATGAGGGCGCTGAAGACCCTGGGAATATCATGGGATCTCTGACCACCCCTACTGCCCCCCAGATGACAGATGTAAACCCGAATAGATGGGGGAACCAATGAACCGCTCTGAGGCGAGGGCTCTGATGATGATCCGAGGAACCCTCGCCCCTTCAGGGCAGGGAGAGATCAGAGAGAGCACTAGGCATAAATAATTTCTAGCCCTGGCGATAGATATTGATATTATATTCTATAAAGAGTAACATAACTCTTAGACACCCTTATCACACGTCTATCACACGTACAAAATAGTTGATGATCCTATATAATGCTAGGAAAGTGGCAAGCAATGTAAAGTATTATTGGGGATAATATGTCTTTTAAGCCTTATAATATTATTAATCTCGAGATACCTATGGTAAGGGCTGTATCCTTATCTTTTTTCATGGTAGTGGGAATGCTTTTATATTCGTTTGTTGTCTGGACTTAAGCTTATAAGCATCTAATCCATGATTGTATTGATGATGAGGCGATATCTCTGCTAGATCTGGGCGTGGAGATACCTCGGGAAGCGATGATGCTTAGAGCTCCCTAGACCGAGGCCCTTTATGAGGGCTCTGCCCAGAAGGGCTTCGGGGTTTCAAGTCTAGCCCTAGATGGGAGCCCGGTGCCGCTGGGCTCGACAGCCACCCATGAAACCACAGGGGTATCCAAAACCCTGTGGGGGAGGTGGAAGCCCCCGATGCCACAGGATCAAAACCCTGTGGATCAAGAGGCAAAGCAATCCCAAACAAATGAATATCAGTGATAATCAATAACCATCGGGGGACAAGCGGATTATCCAGGCTGACTATGATTATAATAATACTCGCCATAGTGATTATAGCAATAGCTGATCGATCATAGTACTACTACAGGGAGCATCGCAACAGCTTGGGAAAACAGCGACCCAAACGGCAACGACACTTACCACAGCGGAGAGAGCAACACAGTCCGGGGCGCCGATACAGCAGATACCAGCTTCTAAGAAAGATGTTCTGAAAGTAGCAATAGGAACAGATCTAGATACAGTAGATCCGCATGGGCAGATATCCATAGTAGTTTATAATGTTTTGAGGCATGTTTATGAAACTCTCCTATGGTTTGATGATAGGGGTAATGTTGTTCCTTGGCTTGCTGAGAGGTGGGATGTCTCTCAAGACGGTCTTGTATATACATTCTATCTGAGAAAAGGTGTTAGATTCCATGACGGCTTCGAGTTCAACGCAACTGTTGTGAAGGCTAATCTAGATAGGTGGATAGACTCCACAGTAAGGGTTCCTTCAAGATCTCTTGTCGGTAGAATCGATAGGGTCGAGATTGTAGATGATTATACTGTAAGAGTATATCTTAAGGAACCCTATACTCTATTCCTAAAGGCCATTGGCGTATTTCGTGTTAATGACTAGTCTTGATGTTATTAAGAGGTTTGGTAATCAGACCATCACTGAGGTTGTTGGTACAGGGCCCTATAAATTCGTCTCCTGGGAGAAGGGTAGGAAAGTAGTTCTAGAGAGGTTTGATGACTACTGGGGTCAGAAGCCCGCAATAAAGAGGATTGAATGGCTAATAATACCAGGGGCATCAACAAGAATCGCAGCATTACTATCAGGAGATGTTGACTTTATATATGCACCGCCTCCTCCAGATCTTGAGAGGTTAACTAGTGATCCTAGATTCAATGTGTATACCCCTATTAGTAATGCATATTTACACCTAAGCATTATATCTAGAGGACCGCTAGCAGATCCCAGGGTTAGGCAGGCTCTGAACTATGCTATAGATAAGGATGCTATAGTAAAGAACGTGCTATATGGTTTAGGAGTGCCTGCAGACTCCGCCGTACCTCCCAACTCTTTGAGTATGTTAAGATGATGCAATATAACTATGATCCTGAGAGGGCTAGAAGGCTTTTAGCAGAGGCTGGGTATCCCAACGGCTTTAAAATGGTGATCCTTCACCCCACGGGAGGATCTGGGTTTATAAATGATAAGGGGGTTGCCGAAGCCATACAGGCTTATCTATCCAGCGTTGGGATTCAGGTGGAGCTTAGAACCGGTGACTGGCCTTACTACATAGCTGAGCTAACGAAGCCTATGAGGGATAAGCAGTATGACGCGGTACTAAGGCTATATGGCCCCGCTATTGCGGACGCACATTTCTTACTATATCCACTGCTGCACTCCAGCCAAAGGGATTATCCTATATAAACAATTACTCGAACCCCGTGGTCGATGCTTTGTTGATTGGGGCGTCCACCAAGATCAATGCTACAGAGAGGGCTGAGCTATATCGAAAGGCTATAGAGATTATATAGAGTGACGCTCCATGGGTTTTCATAGCCTCTCAAAAGCAGTTCTATGCTGGAGTGAAGGAGCTAAAGAATATATTTATAATTCCCAGCGGTCTCCAAATCTACTTCTACTCCTCCTATTTCTCCTGAACAGACTTTTTATAACTACGGTTCTCTATTTTTGTATATATAGGCAATCCGAGATAAGAAGTATTGGTGCTAGCTATGACTTTCAGCATTGTGGGTTTTGACCCCTATACAGAAGATCTAGGTGTGGCTGTTTCAAGCAGATTCCTAGCCTCGGGTGCTGTAGTTCCGCATGCGAGAGCTGGTGTTGGTGCTATAGCTACACAGGCGAGGGCCAACTATCTCTATGGCCCTAAGGGATTGGAGATGCTTGCTAAGGGCATAGACCCCCAGTCGGTCCTCGACTCTTTGCTAAGAGAAGATCCTGATAGGGAGGTGAGGCAGGTAGGCATAGTAGATGCTAGGGGTAGGGTCGCAGCTTTCACCGGGAGTAGGTGTATAGATTGGAAGGGGCATAAGTTTGGTAAGCATGTGGTGGCTCTAGGGAATATACTGGTTGGTGAGAGAGTTCTAGACGCGATGCTAGAGGCATATGAATCCACGGAGGGCGAGCTAGTGGACAAGCTTCTTGCAGCCCTAGAGGCTGGTGATAGGGCAGGAGGCGATAGGAGGGGTAAGCAGAGTGCAGCCATCCTTGTTGTGAGGGAGAATGGGGGCTTCCTGGGTTTCGGGGATAGATATGTGGATCTCAGAGTAGACGATCACCCAGAACCAGTCCTAGAATTGATAAGAATATTCAGGCTCTACGACTCAACAAGGCTCTTGAGACCAGGCTCCAGAGAGATAGTCGCAATGCAAGCCAACGATGTGAGAATCTTGAAGCAGGCCCTAGCCAAGCTCGGCTTCTATAGAGGGGAGATAGACGGATATATTGATAAAGAGCTTGCACAGGCGCTAACAGCTTATCTAGCTAGCAGAGGGCTATCAACGATCCCGTATATAGATGCACAAACAGTCAAGAAGATCATTAGGGAAGCAGGGATCGAAATTTACACAACAAAAAGCAGGGATAAAACCTAAGATTAGAGCTATATAACCCTCTCCCATTCTAGAAGGGCGAGTTCGCTAGCTTATATGTCAAAGAAATGCCCGATATGCAGGGCAATAGAGAATCATGGGAGAATATATAGGGGGCTATTGAAATGCTATAACATAACAAAGTATTCAACGCAGACCTAGTAGGGGTATACAACATTTTAGCGAAGAGAAAAGCCATAGCCCCGAGCCCTGCACTATGCGGGGTAGGGGGTAACACGCCCGAGACCATGTGCGAGGCTGAACCAGGCAATAGCCTGGAATGTAGCTCAAATCTCCCGGCTCTAAGGGAAACTCTCGTCCTTCAGGGCGGGGAGGAGGTAAGAGGGGTCTTGGACATCCTCCTGCGGGAGTATAGGCTTCTATGATAATAGGTTGGGGATAGCTTGTGGGGTTCCTCTCACACAGAGTCATTAAGGGGCCTAAGCCCTAGGATTTGATCCCTATGTCTCGAAGCATGATCCATAGTCTTCATTGTAGTCATTGATGCCTTAGAGAGATCATAAAGCATCACTTCTCTCTAAAAGGTGAGATTCGCTGGGCTTCTATGTATCTACCAACCAAAGGTATTTAGAAGAAATTCACATAAATCTTGATTTATCATCAATCCCAGGATGTCTTTAAAGAGCGTCAGCCGAGACCAAGTAATCTCTCTATTAGGTATAGGTAGTCTCTGGCCTTCTCCATGAGGGGCCTATGCTCTTCATCTTCGTAGAAGAAGCCGTAGAAGACCTCGCCGTGAAGCTTGCCTCTCACGTCTAGAAAGTAATCTGCTAGCTTCTCAGCCTCCTCCTCGCTAAGCCCAGCTTTTCTAAATGCCTCCTTAACAAACCTCCTCCAGCTTACCCCAGTAGGAGGTCTTGCCTCGCCATGGTATCTCAGCGCCAGAGCCTCGGTAGCGCTTTTAACAGAAGCCCATACCTTCTCTACAGCATCATGGGCATCGCCTTCTCTGAGCATCTTGAGGCCCTCGTCTAGGTAGTTTCTCGCTATAGCTAGGTACTTCTTAATCTGATCCTCCAGCTCCACAGAACCCCCATCAACATAAATTACATCTATGGATTAAAATACCTATCAACTCTCATAGAGCTCCTCCTTTGAAAGATAAAATCCTCTTTCACGTAGAAGCGCTGCTCAATACTATTGACTCCTAGCCCTAACCCATGCCCTGACGATGAGCCTCTCAAGGTATAGGATAGGGGTTATCTTCATATCGCCAGGCTGGATTGATACCAGCAGATGGGCCTACCCACCAAGAAAGCCCAAACTCTCTAGGATGGATCATATGCAACATCTCGCAGGAAGGGTGGGGCATGTCAGAGGACATAGCATCCCTAATATCATTTCTAGCCTCGGAGAAGGCTAGCTGGATAACAGGAGTCAACATAGTGATTGGCGGGGGCATGATAACCAAGATGATCTACATAGATGTGGATATAATATCGAAGTCCGCAGAGATCCTAGCTAGTGTGAGTGGCGTTGCAGATGCTCTGAAAAAGATCCTTCTAGATCCTTCAAAGGTCGCTGAGACCCTCAAAGTCCTGAGATCATCGGGGATTATCTAGTCTCACAGTTGAAATCTCTACCCTTATAACCTTAATAACTAGGATGGGATCGAAGGAGAATAGGCTCTTCTCACATATCTTAATCATTAGTTGAAGCAGGTTTTCAGATGTACCATTCCTTTAAAGCAACTTAAAAAGGGTCTTTTCCAAGGTTTAGGCGTTTCCTGACAAAAACGAAAGATTCATCTAGATCTCTTACTATCCTAATACTTATATTATTAAATATATTTAAATTATATAGATCGTGCTGAGCTGTGCTCAACACTCTTTATACTAATGAAGGCAGGAGTGCTGAGATAGATGAGGACGACGAATAGCTGCCAAATAGAACCTATTGAAGGTCTCCAGGGCATTTGATCTTCAGTATAGCTGTGGCTCTTGGAAAGACATGCCAATGATCTCTCTAATCCTAGCTAAATCCCTCCTTATATCGAGACCCTTGATAACAGCTGTGCCCCTCGTGGGTTTAAGAACTGTTGCGAGGAGGAGTAGGAAGGTTGTCTTACCAGCACCGTTAGGCCCGAGTATTGTGAAGATCTCACCCTCCTAATATCAAGATCTATTCCATCGAGGGCCTTAACATTGCCATAGTACTTAGCAAGATCATATGTTCTAATCGCCTCCACAGATCTCACCCGAGCATGTGACCTTTAAACAGGCAATCCCGAGGCGCGTTGCCCTATAAAGCCTATTATTACCAACAACTAAAAACTCCGCCATACCTAGATTCACCAAGGAGTTATCTACACTATATCTAACCCCCCAACAAGGCTCTAAGAACATCGGATAAATAATAACCTGTTTTTCTGCTAATCTCAGATGCTGGAACGCTACGAGGATAAACCCTTACGAGGAATCTAAGAACACTAAGCCTAACCCTAGACCTTCTAAGGGCATAGACGTATCTGTACTCGTTACAAATATCACTCATATATTGCTCCACCTAGCGCTCATATACTATGCACATAGGGGGATATAATTCTTAAACACAGTTATATATTGAATGAGCTGATTAATGAGGTAGAATATCAACTGCATAGTCACCAGAGCACAAGGTTTTTCAAATAACCAACAACATTTATTCCGAAGGTGAGCACATGGCCCCCAGAACTGTTAAGGTGGATCTCGGTGGCATTGATAGTGGCAATAGCAATAGCATCAGGAATATCAGGAGCCCTAATAGGAGGTTGGCTCCTAAATATTGGAGCTGCCAAAGAAAAAGAAATGGGATCTCACTCTGGATCCATTGAGTCTCTGCCCAATTTCATGGGAATAGATCAGGAGGGCTTCTACGTATTTAGGAAGCAGGCATCTTGGAGAGCGATTACAACGTTAGCTGGCGGTAAGGAACTTAGTGGTAGTGAGATTTCCATAGGTGAGGTTAGCTCTATGTTTGCTCATTTAGGCATAGCATTATTTAGGGTTCCTTCACCTGGGTTATACACGTTCTACTATAGCATAACGCCGCCAGATCCTGACGATGGTTATTTGGATCTTAGATATCTGCAAGTAATAATTATGAGGCCTGAAGCTATTAAGCCCGACGGTACCGTAGATCTCTTGAAGATCCTCACGTGGGAGATATATAAGTATGAGAGGGTTGTTAAGGTTCAATTCTATGCCGACGCGCCAGGCGTTTATATGGCTGTTTTTGGCCCTGCGGACAACTCTATTGTAACTCTAAAGGCGTATAAGAGTGGAACTCCTATCCATAATGTACTGAAGCTTAAGGTAGTATCCTCTACAGATCCAAATGTTAGAGGAGAGATACTGAGCGCAGAAGCGCTAGATCTCATAATAACGAAGATCAATAACTTCATAGTTATGGAGAAAGTGTTGCATGAACATAGATAGTATTAGCATTATATGGCATCTCGATCCCAATCTTTTTTTTTTAATCCACAGCCAGTATATCTTGGGTGTGATTTATGTCTGGGGAGAGGTATGTTAATGCAGTTGTTGAGAGTGTAACCAGGATTGGTAGATATATGATTATTAGGCTGAGACCTTTGGAGGAGTTCAGATATAGTCCTGGAAACTCTATAGACATATTTCTAGACCCCAGCTACTGTGGTGGGGGTAAATGCTTCAGAGTGTTTTCCCTAGCATCCTCCCCCACAGAGGATCTGCTTATGATAGCAACTATATATAGGGGTTCAAGGTTTAAGGCCGCTCTCGAGAGGCTTGTTGGGGGTGTTGTCAAGATAACAGGGCCGTGGAGCAAACACTTCGCTCTGAGAGAGGGTGCTGAGAGCCTTCTATTCATTCCATATGGTATAGGGATCTCGTCGATGAGATCCATGATCAAATATATCCACGATAAGTGCCTCGGGATAAGGGCTAGGCTTATACACATTGATGACGAGGGCTTCTTCCTATTCAGAGAAGAGATCGAGGAGATATGTAGAAGGAAAACTAATGTCAAGGCTACATTCACAACTAGGATACCAGATCCTGGGGAGATCGCTAAGGAGATCAGCAGCCTTGGAAGCCCATTCATATATGTCTCAGGACCCCCACAGGGAGTAAGGCTCATAGTAGATGCTCTGCGGGCAGCCGGAGTTAAGATCGGGAGAGAGGTAATCGCTATCGAGACCTTCGAGGGATACGAAAAAGAGCCCGATACGAGCGATCATAGCTAGAAGATCAACCTATCAGGCTGCCCCTGACTTAACGTTATATTTAAATACCTCTAATCGCTTTCAATTATTTGATGCAAGATGGGGAAGCCACAAGTATAGGAGGATAGTGGAGGCGGTTGAGCAAACTGTTAAAGACCCTTAGGAGAACAGTTATGCTAGAGAGCTGGGTTAATAGGTTTGGCAGGCTCTGAGGGAGATTGTTGAAGCTTATAAGAGTATGTTTCAAAAGATGCTTGGCTATGCTCTAGAGCATAGTGCATCGCAATCCACACTACACAGAATATTTTATAATAGGTTTAGGGAGAGACATCCATGGTTTCCTACGTGGATCATAAAGGGATGCTATAGAGATGCTGTTAGGAGGGCTAAGTGTTTAGAGAGCTTAAGAAGAAAGGGCAAGTAGAAAAAGATAGGCCTGAGATAAGGAGTATAACATTGATCTACTCTGATTCGCAGGATTGGAGGTTGAGGGATGGAGCTATAGAGTTGATAACACATAGTGGGTGGATCAGGATAGGATATAGAAATCATAGACAGCTACATAGATATCTCTATAACAATTAGAAGCCATCAAGCGAGTTGAATGTGTTAAGGATTATATATCCCTATACGCATAGTACAGGAGCATTAGGTGGAGCAATGCATGAATCTCTAACTGGGCAGGATTTGTGGGAGCGATTAGAACATATGATCTTGCTAAGTACTATGGCAATGTTAAGGCCCTCGATGGAATAGATCTTGATATTAGGAGGGTGAGATCTTCACAATACTCGGGCCTAACGGTGCTGGTAAGACAACCTTCCTACTCCTCCTCGCAACAGTTCTTAAACCCACGAGGGGCACAGCTGTTATCAAGGGTCTCGATATAAGGAGGGATTCAGCTAGGATTAGAGAGATCATTGGCATGTCTTTCCAAGAGCCACAGCTATACTGGAGATCAAATGCTCTGGAGACCCTCAAGTTCCACGCCTCCATGTATGGTATTAGGGGTTCTGAGAGGGATAGGAGGATAAGGTATGTGCTGAATAGACTCCAGCTCGAGAGGATCTCTAGGAGGAGACTTTTAAACCTATCCGGGGGACAGGCTAAGAGGGTTGAGGTAGCTAAAATCCTTGTTCAGAGGCCACCAATAGCTTTCTTCGACGAGCCCACAGCTATGGTGGACCTTGATGGGAAGCACATAATATGGGAGGAGATTAAGAAGCTTAGAGATGAGGGATCAACTGTTCTAGTTGCAACCAACGAGATCTACGAGGCTGAGATTCTCAGCGATAGAGTAGCTATATTTGATCGGGGTAGACTCGTTGTGGTAGGTGGTGTGGGAGAGCTTAAGGAGAAGATCCCATCGGGCGAGCTTATAGAGGTGAGGTTCTTGGGAGCATATGGTGAGACTCTTGAGGAGGAGATCAGATCCCAGTTCAAGCCAACCCATATGATGAGTGGTATGGGATATATAGCGATAAGAATCCCTGGGGCTAAGAAGAAGGTTGCAGAGGTTATTAAGTATCTAATGGATAGGGGTTTATCGATTGAGTCTGTAAGTATAAGGGAGCCAACGCTGGATGATGTCTTCCTCTACTATACCAAGAGAAGGATCTCAGAGCCATGAGGCTCGGGGATACCTATTGGCTTCTATAGCTAGGTATATATCTAGGTCAGGGGCCCTAGCATCTTTCTTCGCTAAGCCTATCCTGAGCAGGACATACGTGGCTAGCCTCAATGCCGTAGTGCTCGTGCAGATCTTGGTTTTCGCGTTAGCGCTATCCCAGCTGGTCAGGGTTGAGGGCTACTATCGCTATCTAGTACCAGGTGTCGTGCTCCTATCATTCTATACAACGATATATAGCTTAATTGACAATATATTCTTCTTCGCAACAAGGGCTGAGGTCTATCTATACACCTATATACTCCCGCTACCGAGATACATGCTTGCAATAGGCTTTACGCTTGCTGTGGGCATTATGTGCATACCCCTCTACATACCCTACATAGCCTTCCTAGCACTAGCCTCTCCACATGCCGGCTCTCCCACAGGGGTTTTGATATCGATAGCATCTATAGCGGCTATGATGGTTATATTCTCAATAGCTGTGGGAGGCCTTCTAGCATCGATCTATATGAGTATTAAGAGTAACTGGAGGCTCTTACTAGCAGTATTCCTCTTATCCGATATATTGCAGAGATTCAGCACAGCCTACTACCCACTTAGCTACTTCCCAGAGGTATATAGATACATAGCAATTGCCAACCCAGTCACCCACTTTATAAACCTAAGCCTAACAACAATCGGCATCGATCCCACACTCCTGATAGATCCAGGATTCAGTGCGGCTATCTTCGTAGCATATGTGCTAGGATTCTCAGCGATAACCATCTTAGGAGCCCAAAAATTTGCCGAGGGGGGTAGACTAGTTTGAACCCCCTCATAGCATTCTATAGGATACTTCTTATGACCAGGATAGGCTTTACCACATGGTTCAGAACCCAAGAGATCCTGGTCAGCATATTTGTCTCAAGCATACTCTACATAGCGGTCTTCGGCCTTATCTTCTCCAGACTATCGTATCCAGGTTATATCGCATATATAGTTCCTGGCGTTGTGTCTACATATTCGGCGATGCTCCCTATATATCCTGTTGGAACACTCATACACATAGCCATGGGGAGGGGTGGATACTACGCTTACGTGATGCCAGTTCCCAGATGGAGTATCGTGGCCGTCCGCATAATAGTAAGCTTAGTCCTAGTGGTGATAGCATCTATAAATACCATAGCTTCCTACTGGATCCTAGCAGGATACCCAAACCCAGCACTATTAATAGCGATTCTACCCGCAGCAACTCTGACAATCTCTATATCGCTAATCTACGCCTCACTAGCATATATTATGAGGGATGTCCCTAGATACTTCACATTAATACCCTCGCTATCCACAATACTATCGATAGCCAGCACAGCATACTACCCACCTGCATCGCTATCATATGTGCCATCCATTCTTAAGGAGATAATAGAGATAAACCCCATAAGCCTATCCGCAGATATATCTAGGATCCTACTGGGAGTTCTAGATGGAGAGATAACTATAAAGATAGCGATACTAGCTATCGAACTAACCATGATATCGATACCGCTAAGCATGGTATTGACCAGAAAGCTGGAGTTTTAGTATAGAGGTTATAATCGAAATCTAGAAGAGGATCAGAGCCATATAAACGATCCCAACACCTAAACCCAACCTAGATCTATTTAACATCTTTCTCAGCAATAAAGCAGAGCGCTCTAGTTTTTAACATATATATAGTAAGCTCATTAATGAGCTGAAAACTCAAAAACATAATCATTTGAGCATAAAGAATTTATAGAAAATCTATAAAACAATCCTTGAAGGGTGAGAATATGGGTTATAAAATGGTGAAAGGGATGTCAATCGCTATAGTAACAGTTATTGCTATAGCGTCTGGAGTTGCAGGATTTCTAACAGGATCTCTAAACGGCTCAGTCCCTAGTATTCCTTGTTGAGACCTACTGCTTATAAGCTTGGTAATCAATAATCTCATAGGTTAAAGACCAGCCTTTTCAAAGAGTAAGGTGGAGATTGAAAGATATGGTTGTTTTACAGGGTTATAGGTGGCTCGAAGTTGTCCCGGATAGGCGTGGGGGTAGGCCTACTATTAGGGGGACTCGTGTAACTGTGGACGATGTTCTAGACATGCTTGCTGCCGGGTGGAAACCTGAGGAGGTATCGGAGGAGCTTGAGATCCCATTGGAGGCTGTTTATGAGGCCCTCCGCTATGCCTCTGAAGCTGTGAAGAGAGTTGTTGTTATTGCTAACCCTCCTAGCTGATGAGAACATACCTAAGAAGCTTACACTCCTCCTACGCGGGCGCGGGGTTGACATCATCCGCCTTCAAGACTTTGGAGCCCGCGGGTTAGGTGATAGGGAGCTGGTTGATATAGCCAATAGGCTTGGCGGGGCTATTTTAACTAGAGACCATGATTTCACCATACCCTATTTCCTAAGCCTTGTGAAAAACGGAGTGATCTATATCTCCTACCAGCCCTCAAAGACAGAGATCATGGAGCTTGTAGATAGAATAGCTGCTCTAGCCAAAGACTACAACCCGAAACCCGGCTTACTTATAATAATAAGACGAGAATATATAGAAATCTCACCCCCGCCATAGAGGATGGGGCTTTTAGTTGTAGAGATCATCTTATTACCTCAGATCAAAACAGCTAAAGAAACACTCAGGAATATGTGGAAATTTAAAAGCTAAAAGCTTATAAGCTAGGTAAGCAATAAATTGCTATACCACAAACCTACCCTCAGCAGCGGGTGAGGTGGAGATTGATTGAAAGAATATATCTGGTAGTGACGTAACTATGGAGATTAAGCCCCACAGATGAGCTAGCGGAGATCCCGCTGTATATGAGATCATTTCTAGAATGCATAGCTGTGTGATAAGGCGTAAGGGCTTCTCGTGGAGATTCGTTGATCGTGAGGCTGAGGCTAGGGAGATCCTCGGGCTTGGCAGGGCAATCAGGGATGGGGAGATAACCATTCTATACGGTCCCAAGGGGTGTGGTAAGACAACACTCCTCCTAGCTCTGGCTAACACGCTCACAAGCTTTAGGGAGAGGAGCACGGAGATCCACTATGTTAGTATGGATGAGGCAGAGAGAAACATAAACATAACATCAACCAACAAGGATATTATCAAGGATAGTAAGAAGAGGCTAGCCAAATATATTAAGCCTAATGAAGCTTGAACCCCCCACAGCTACTATCTTTTTGGTTGTATATCTATATTCCTTAATCAATATATATTGTTGGGAGTGTCATAGATACTATCTGGGTTAGGAGAATGCCTAGGAAGGATATGGAGATATCCAGAATTGAGAAAAGCATTAACGTTGATGAGATAGTATCTAGGATGCATAGTTATGAAATAAGGGGTGAACACGTCTCATGGAGGTTTGTAGATCGCAAAGGCGAGGTCGAGAGCATACTCGGTAGAGTGGGGGTTGTCGAGGGTGGTAGGATCACAGTCCTCTACGGCCCGAAGGGTTGTGGTAAGAGCACACTATTTGATGTACTTGCAAACGCTGCCGACCAAGCTGGTGCTGGGCTTGATGTAATGGTTATTGAGAGACCCGAGGACGCTGTCCAGATGGCTGTTCTCCGCCTCCCAAGGAGCTTCAGGGATCTGGCTAGAAGCATTGCAGGCTATGTGGCCGAGGGCTTCAAGATCTCCTCAACGGGGCCTTTGATCGAGTTCACATCAACTCCAACCTATATAGTGTGGAAGATCGCCGAGTATATAGCCCATAGGCTTAGGAGGGGTAGAAAGATATTGATAGTCCTAGATGAGGTGAGGGCAGACAGCCAAGAGCATCTAAGCATCTTCAGGCAGTGGCTCGAGAACTTTGCAAACGATATAAAGAAATACAATAGGGATTACTCGGAGAAGGGAGGATCCATAGCTGTTATAGCCCTTACAAGCGATGCATTGGTGAGGGAGATCAGGCATGTGGTGGGTGGCAAGGTTAGTTGGGCCCTGATTTGGAACCTATCTAGGGTTTCCTCCGAGGAGCTCGCATCCCAGATAGGGCTACACCATAGGGTCGCTAGGGAGCTTGGAGTCGATTCTGAAAAGGCTGGGGAGACCCTGTGGAGGCTAGCCGGGGGTAACCCGAGGGCTTTGGAACTGATATGGGGAGAAGGGCTTAGAAGGTGGCTTGAGGGAGAGGTTATAAGTGGGATCCGCAGCTTCGCCCAGGACATGCCAGAGGATCAGAGGGAGAAGATCCTAGAGAAGATCTCGGCGAGGATAGACGATGTGGACAGCATAGGCTGGACGGATCCCAGCATCTGGAAGCCTATGCTAAGACACAACATAATCATATATGTAGCAGCTGCAGACAAGATCTCGGAGATCCCAAGAGAGCAATGGATAGGCAGGGAATACGCATTCCAGATCCCAGCATACTACTATGCATTGAAAGCAATGGCTAGGAAGAGGAGCTGGGATATATCGCCAGAGGAAGTTATAAGGGAGGCCATGGGCTAGCTACAGCTGAGAGTCTCGCCCTTTAAGACGGAGAGGAGGTTGGCCCTTCCTCGGAGGTTATAGTTTTTCACGATCATCGGGCGAGAGTAATATGTGGGGATCCCCCCTCCCCATTTGGGTCGGTGAAGAGCATATAACTCTGGAGATTGATCTCTGCTTCATAAAGAATCTTCTATAGATCTTATTAGAGCTATATATGCTTTCCTTAGAAAGCTAACATAACTTATAGAATAATTTATAGAGTTTGTCCCCGCCTCCTAGGTTTGAGAGGTCAGTCACTGTGGAGGGATTGACCCGTATGTAGCTTCAGCGCTATGTTTGCTACTTGGCTTGTTCTTCTATCTGTTGGTGCTTGGGACGCTGTGTATCTGGCTATTGCGATGAGCACTATCTTTCTATGGGCATCGCTTCTAAGGTCTCTATAGATGCTTATCCCTGCATCGAGCATCTGCATTGTGTGGAAGTCTGCGTCCTCCCTAGCTACTGATCTGCATATTGTTCTCAAGAGATCCTCGTCCTCATATCCGTTTGCAATGTAGTCAGCCACTACATATGCCACGTCATCAATCATATATCTCCTATTCAGAAGATCTACAAGGCTTTTGAGGAGCTTCTCCTTAGACTCGCCTGGAGAGCCGTTGGGGATCTTGAATGGGGGTATGTTGAGGAATCTATCTAGGTATATTTTGAGGGCTCCGTGGTAGACTCCTCTAAACACCTCGTGAGAGGCCACCCTTTTAACCACCTGGTAGATTGCGTTTGTATATGAGAATGTGTGGAGAACAGTTAGCCAGTCCCCTATCTCGTTGGAGCTGCTGAACATAGCTATCCTCTGAGCTCCTGCCAGGGCTACGCCGAGAGCTACATTCCTTGGATCGAAGCCCTTTTCAAGGAAACCCGTGATCCCCCTTGCAATGGATCTTGGATCACCATTTATAACGAGACCAGCCACCTCCCCCGGATCTATAGGGTCTCCCCCAGCTCTGAACACCTCGGCTAGTCTACCAGACTCTTCATCCACGATCTCGACTAAATCTACTGGGTGCCTCCACTCATGGCTCTCCTCATACCTCCTCCCCTCGGCGAGGAGAGGGGCTAGGCTCCTAAGCACATTTGGATCCGGCCTACCCAATATCGTTTCTAAATATTGGAAGGCCTTGTTAGCGAAGTCAACCACGTGCCCATCGCTTAAATAATGATCTGTTGCAACGCTGAAGAAAACCTCAGCAATATCTCGAATACCATAGCCGTGGAAAGCCATCGAGGCTAGGATCACCTCTATCCCAAATGAATCCCTAACCTCAGCAAAATGCCTCAGCCATGACTTCAGCCTTGGAAAGGGTGTTGAGGAGCCTACTAGAGTATCCAGCACTGGTCTTTGAGCTCTATCAGAGGCCTCTCCAGATAGTATACTAAGACCCCTCAAAAGAGATGTGATAAGACCCTCGCTATCTAGATAGCCATGTATATTCCTCGTAGATACTATGAATGTAGAGCCCCCTCCCCACGCCATATTCCTCTCCATAGCCCAGCTTATTGAGACTCTATAGATCTCATCCACATCGAGCCCAGAGTATATTGCAGATACAAGAACCTTGGCTATTAATAGTTGAACCCCATGTTCAAGACCCTTCCTAAGCCTCCTAAGAATCCTAGCCCGATCCTCAGCATCGAGATCAGGGATCTCAACATAGACATCACCATCAACAACCCTAACCCTATAGACCCTAGCATCATCAGCCCACACATCGAAGGAGCATCCACTCTCAAGATCGAACCTAGCGTGATGCCACTCACAGGTTAGGATCCCATTCGCTATAGAGCCTCTAGAGAGGGGAAACCCATGTGAGGACATCGATTATCAAAGGCATATACCTTGCCATCGTGATAGAATAGAGCTATAGCTTTACCTCTATATGTATAGATAAGCCTGCCCAGTCTCTTAATATCATCAAGACTACATACCCTTACCTCCAAGATAAGTACCCAAATATCTACGTCTCAAGGCTTATTAGCTTCAATTTTCTAAATCCCTAGTTATATTTAGAGAGGCTCTATAGCCCCTGATGCTATGGTGAGAGATAATCCTTTCAATAGCTGTGAGAGCTAGTCCCAAGCCAGGTGAAAAATCCTCTAGAAATATAGATCAGCCCGAACCATGCTACAAACAGGATCCTCAGCTCTAATCTAATGATTATTAATGATGTCCATGGGACTCTCTATAGAGAGTTTGTAGTCCAGTTTAAATTATCGCTGGTTCTGAATATAGATTATTATAGGCTTCTAAGTTCTTCAGGATTATACTAAGATAAGGTTTTTAAAGCCCGTCTTTTCAACACTCTAAAGGGTGGGCTTTCAGCTATAGAATTTGATAGGAAAAGCCGGTTCGAAAGGGATCATCGGTCTCTCTTCGCTTTTATTCACGGCTAATAATACCTTTATAACTAACGGGCATAGAAACGTTAGAGGCTACCGCATAAAATAATATTTATCATCGCTCACTCGAGAGAGGCTATCGATATTCCTTTAATCTATATACTAGATATATTAGCTGATTATCACCCTTAGGCTCCTCATGGCCCGGCTCTGGAATGGCCATGGAAGTGTGGCTCCTCTCATACACCAAGAGCCCACTGATATGTCTACTAGGCTTGTTCCCTTATAATCTTTATCAGGGCTAGCTAAACATGAATGAATAATAGAAACGCTTCTATTATCATATCTACTAATACAGAAGAAGGATTTTTAGCTCAGCGAGCAGACCATAGGCGAAGTAATAACCTTCTGCTATGAAGCCCATAGAAGAAAGGGGCCTCTTCTAAACTCTTTTTGATGAGATCTTAACCTATGGTTTGAATTTATACTAGTGGGAGATCTACCTAACAATAGGTGGGAAGCTGGAGCTTATATTAAAAGTTGATGGTAAAGGTAGGATCCTTATTCCGAAGGAAATAAGGTCGATACTTAATATAGAAAATATTGTTAGTGCTCGAGTCGAGGACAGAAAATTGATTATTGAGCTGGTTAGAGATCCTATAGATCTTCTTACGTCATCAGTTATACGTGGGACAGTAGATGTTGAGAATGAGAGTAAAGAGTTAAGAAAAGATGCATTAAAAGAGGCTGAAGCGAGGGTTGAGAGAGATGGCAATAATTGAGACCGATGTTATTCTGGTTCTGGCCTCTAGAAGTGATAGGCACCATCGCGAAGCAGTTGAGATTATCAAAACGTCAAACCTTTAAAAGTGTTGCCATATGCCCTTATAGAGCTGGATCTTCTAATAGTATCTGGCAGGCTAGAGGTTAAAATACCATCATTCTACGTACGAGGCATCTGGCAAGACGCTATCATATTACGATATAGAGGTGGTCAAGCCAGATCCTAAACATCTAGCGAAAGGGTGGGAGCTGAGAGAAGAACATACTTTTGATGTACACGCTTTTAAAGATTCTAAGAGAAGGTCTTCAGGCGATTCTCGCGTGGATGGAGAGAAGCAACAAACTCTGAGGAGATGATAAGGTTATTGGAGAAGTCCCACTGACCTCTTCCCCGCCCTGAAGTGCGAGACTTTCAGCTGTAAATAGATCAGTGAATTCTACTATAGAATGGAAGGTTAGAAAGAGATACGTGATCGCAGCCCATACCGCCATATGTAATTCTACTATAGAATGGAAGGAAGAGTAGGTGAGCGTTTATGGCCTTGCAACTAACATATTCTGGTGGGGTTTAGGCATGGGTTTTATTTATGTTGATGTGGAGCTGAGAGGTGCGAAGAGCTCGAAGGTTATAAGGATGCTTGTCGACACGGGATCTACGTACGTGGTTCTATCCTCAGATATAATAGGGGAGCTCGGCCTAATCCCAACACCGTACACCGTGGACTTAACCCTAGCTGATAGAAGGGTTGTCGCTGCAAGGCTCTTCCTAGCTGAAGCTAGGGTTAAGGGTAGGAGAGGTCCAGTACTGGTAGCCGAGCTTGAAACATCCACACCACTGTTAGGAGTCTACGCTCTGGAAACCCTAGGCTTCAAAGTAAGCCCAGTCACGGGAGAGGTGGAGGAGGTATCACCAGAGGGAGGATATCTACTCTCGCATTGAGATTTCGTCTGACCTTCTCCCCATCCTAAAGGGCGAGGCTTTCAATTATAAAGCTTTACTGTATTTACCAGTTCGTCTGGGCCTTGATGGTTTATTTGCCAGTATTTTGCTCTAAAGTCTCTTATGAAGTCGTTGACCTTTTCTATGGCTTCTTCTGGGAATCCATGCTCTACTATATATCTCTGAAGGTGTACTTTCCCTTAATATTGTATTTAATCCTAGCGATCTTAGCTACTACAGTATAGAGTAGCTCATTGGAACAGCTATACCCCTAACATAACCTCCCGAATAACTTTCTTAGCTATACCAGTTAGCTCGATCTCAAAAAGGAAATTATAGACTATATTTGTGTCTAGGCATATCATTGAGATTGGGCCTCTCCCTCGAGTTCTCTAAACTCTTACACAGAAGATTTTCGAGGATACCCTATACTTTTACTTTTTAATTAGCTCGTCTATGTCCTCCTCTACTATAACCTTATACTCCTTCCCTTCCTTAAGATCCACACTGCCTAAAGGCTTTAGCACGCCCTTCTCATACCTTACTCTTATGACTCTAAATAACTTCTACACCCACATAATATATCGCCTCACAAGCCAATTAACCTTCCCCGTTAACGGTTCTTGTGAATACTTGCAGATTTGTAGATACTTGGTAGGGGTTCCACTTTGCCCATACGGATCTCTTGATTCATGTGGGTTCATTGGTGGCTGTTGAGCCCAACGCCGCTAGGCTTCTATCTTCAGTAGATACTTAGGATGGGGCTCCCAGAGCTCTAGGCAAAGCTTCCATATTCTCCAGGAGCCGTTATCTTGATCGTTCTCTATGGTTTATAAGCTTGCCTGGAGGATACTTCCCACTTATTAAATAATGGAATTGGTTAAAAGTACTCAAGCATAATATTAAGTCAGAAATAGCCTATAGGTAGAAGATCCTAGAAGAATATTTTCAGAAGAAATATCTATCCCAGGGTAACCCGTCTGGAAAAGTAGAAAGGGCATTCTAGATAAGATTATAGGAATGGAAAGCCAAGAACGTTTTAGACGACTAGGCAAGGAGGGCAGTATTAGAGATCATTGGGTTCACAAAGCTTAGAAAGCAGATAGTTGGGCCGTCGATGAAGCATAGGGTACTGCTTGTAATAGTGAATTCAAGTGTGACTTCATTAGAGTATTCACCATGCGATTCAAAAATAGTAGAGATATAGTTAGGAAGCTAAGCACAAGGAAGAAAGCCTTGAAATATCCTAGGTATATTTGGGAGCTCCTGACCCTCTCATCGCCCTCAAATGACAGATGTAAACCCGAATATATGGGAGGAACCAATGAATAGCTAAAAGATATATTAGGATTGAAAGCATTATGAAAGCAAGACCACAAACCCTCCCGCATCAGCGGGTGGGGTGGAGATTGAAAGGAGAGGAGGTCGATTTGGTGTTTATCATGAGCTCTATATCGAGGATCTTCAGCGAGATCTATATAGGGGGTCTGAGGATCAGGAATAGAATAGCCATGGCCCCCATGATCAGCAACCTAGCATCTCCAGAAGGCTATCCAAGCGAAGCCCATGTTGCATATATGGTTGAGAGGGCTAGGGGAGGTGTTGGGCTTATAATAACTGAGTATACCTATATAAACAAAATCGATTCCAGGGGATCCTTGAACCAGCTTGGGTTATACTCAGACGATCTCATACCAAAGTTCAGAAGATTCACTGAAGCCGTTAAAGCACATGGATCAAGAATCTTTGTGCAGCTAGTCCACGTCGGCAGAAAGACTCGGAGCAGCATCATATGGGGAAACACGCCGATAGCCCCTTCCCCAATACCCCTACTTGATAGTGTTAGGGAGATGACTCTCGATGATATAGCAAGGGTTAGGAGGGAGTTTGGAGAAGCAGCCCTGAGAGCCGAGAAGGCCGGCTTTGATGGGATAGAGCTCCACGGGGCTCATGGATATCTAATAGCCCAGTTCCTATCACCAGCTACTAATAAGAGAAACGATTCATATAGGGATGGCGTTAAGTTTGTGACTGAGGTGGTTGAGGAGATAAGATCTAGGATCTCTATACCGGTTGGTATAAGGCTTAGCATTAACGAATTCGACCCAAATGGTTTAAAACCAGAAATGGTTGCAGAGATAGCTTCCAGGCTTGAGAAGGAGGCTGGCATAGATTATATACACTTATCAGCCGGGAGGGACGGGCCTATAGCATCCTCAATGCCTTTCTACGCCCCCAGGGCTGCGCTTGTTGATGATGCCAGGATTGTTAGGAGGTCTACTAAGCTTCCTCTTCTTCTGGTGGGATCTATTATTGATCTAAGAGATGCTGAGAAAGCCCTAGAGGTAGCCGACATGATCGTTCTCGGGAGACAGCTTCTAGCAGACCCTATGTGGCCTTTAAAGGTTCGGAAGGGTCTCCCCATAAGGGTTTGTATTAGATGTAACCAACTGTGTAGACAGATCTCTTTGAGCGAGGTTAGATGTGACGTCAACCCAGAGCTCGGATGGGAGCTTCTACCACCGCCGGAGAGAGGCTCTGGAGAAGTTATTGTCATAGGCGGAGGTGTTATGGGGCTCGAGGCTGCCAGGGTTCTTGCCATCAGGGGTTTTGATGTGACGCTATACGAGAAGGATCACAAGCTTGGGGGACAGATCAACTTATACAGGGATCCCTATAAGGCTAGAGAGTTCAGGGGTATTGTTGATTTCTATGAGATGGAGCTTAGAAGGCTTGGTACTAAGATCATCTTAGGTGTTGAGAGGAAATGTGGCGAGGATGAGAACTGTATCTATGCTGTGCCAGATGAGAAGCCCCCAGAGCTTCCTTCTATCAAGGGTGGGAGGGTTCTTATAGACTCCAACCTATACCCATACCACGACTATGCCTTCGAGCTTGCTAGATATAATGAGGTGTATATGACCAAGAGAAGCCTGAGGGGTCTTGAGAGGGGGAGGGCCTACTATCTTGAGCTCGAGCTGAGGAAACTGGGTGTTATATTTATAGACTCGTCTGACGATAGAGCCAGATTCGATCTTGTGCTCAGTGGCTTTGTAAAGGAGCAGCCTAGCATTGGCCTATCTATAAAAAAGGGATATATTCTTGGGAGGAGCTATAAAAACAAGCTCTAACCCTTTCTCCTAAACTTTGCTATAATAGCTATAACCAGCACTGTCAGCACTGCTCCTGAGAATGCTATCGCCATTATTGGGAGCGCAGACCCCTCCTGCCCTGCTATACCAACCTGCTTAGCTTCCTCAGACTGCAGTATAGGCTGTTGAGATAGGATCGCTTTTGCCCTCGGGATCACCACTATCTCTCCAACCATGTATGGGTGTAGCGAGCATATGTAGCTATATAGATCTGAGTTCTCCGTAACAATGGGTAGGAACTCCCTATATATCTGGAGCTGGGCTGCACCAATCCTGTATACACCTGCTTTTGTGAATGTATATGACCAGCTCTGCCCATGCCTTAGGAGGGGCGACTTTATCGTCTCATTACCCATGTTGAGCACAATATCGTGGAGCCCCACAAGCTCTCCAGAGGCGTTTGGTATGCTTATTATATCCTCATTAATCCAGACAACAGTGGTTCCCTCTGGTATGACGAGCCTCTTCGGATAGAATGAGTTCCCAACTATTCTAACATAGGCAACACCTTCTGAGTATGCTGGTGTATCAAGCTCAGGGGATCCTGGGCCGAATGGGTCTATGATCCTCAGAGGCTTCTCAGAGATAGGTAGTCTTGGCCCCTGTGCATCTACAAAGCTAGTTCTATTAGCATCCTTCTTAGCTATGAGAAGCCCCAGAGCCCCTCTGGCTGGCTGTTGGAATACATGGCTAACAATTGCATAAGAACCCTCCTCAGGTACTCTAAACTCTACAACCCAGGAATCGCTTGGGCCTGCCAGCACTGTCTGGCCCCCCACGATCACGTTGAGAGGATGACCTTGGTAGTATGCGAAGTCCCACACGATCCCAACTAGGTGGAATGTAGATACAAGATTAGGCCCCACATTTAGGAAGTATATCCTAACATAGTCTCCAGGCCTAGCCACTATTGGGTTCTGCAGGTATCTGGCTATATATCCATTGAATAGAACATAGAGTGGCTTCTGGTATATAAAATCAGCACCATTTGCATATATCTCGTGCTGTATAAGGTAGATCTCTATATCCGGCCCTCTACCCAGGATCTCCTCCAGCTTATACTTATAGCTCTTGGGCTTCACAACAATCATTCCATACTGGCCTGACATGGTGTGTATAAATATACCCTGGCCACCTGGTGCACAGTGGTACATATAGACTCCTGGATAGCTTGCGTTAAACACTATCCTCTTAACACCACCGGGAGGGACATTTCCAACATATGGTGAGGTAGCCCTATATACAGTATGTATGGAGAGACCGTGGGCCACAATATCCTTGTTAATAGCAACGATCTCAACAACTTCTCCTTCATCAACAACAATAGTGGGGCCAGGAACCGTTCCATTTATCGTGAAGGTATCAAGCACAATGTCATCCCCTATAACGACCTTGCTCCTATATAGCTCTAGAACGAACCTCTTACTAGGCTTAGCATCTGGCGGCACATAGCTTGTTGGTGGGAGCTGGTATCCCTGGTCTATGGGTGCTCCAGAAAATCCCCTGGCTACTATAGCTCCTATCACGATCGATATAACCAGCACTGCAAACAAGATCATGCCATATATTCTTCCAGGCATCCAGACACCCACCATGGTGATCTAGAATATAGCTCCAAACAGAAACCACCTAACTTTTTAGGCTATCAGATCGGGATCTATAGTTATACAAAAATAGAGAGATATATAGAATATATGCATAGCGTAGAAACACCTAGAGCCATATAGACAAAAATATAAGAAAGAATATAAGAAAGCTAGTGACCACCCCCACATAAAAATTACTCTTAACATGATCCTCCATCTAATTACCCCTCATCTATTAGGAGCCATAGAAGGCTATATACAGCTTCTAACAGGCTCTGACCTCCTCACTACTCTAAAGGGCGAGACTTTCGGCTGTAAACCCGAAGAGATGGGGTGTCGATGAACCGCTAACAATGAGGCGAAGGAAACTCTCCCCTAAAGAACGGGGAGGAGGTCAGATCTATAAATATAGCAATTAAAAAGTTTACTTTCAATTCTATCTTTCAATTCTATAGAAGATCTCTTTGATGGGATCTCCAGCCTGTTACCCCTATCCCCTTTCGGGAACTCAGGGATATGGATTTTATCATAGCCTCGGAGACATAGGTTAGCTAGAGATTGGCCCCCGAGGCTCACATGCATCACGATCATCATCAAGAATACTAGTTGATACAGAGCTTATAAATCTCCATCCCTGCCCTAAAAGGGGAGACTTTCAGTTATAACCAATGGATCTAAGTTCCGCCATGCTTATCCCATGAGCTCGCCTTTTACAGCTGTGGTAAGAAGATTATAGGTGGCTAGAGTATAGTTTCATGACATAGTAGATCTAACGAACTCCGCCATCAAGATTGGAGAGATGGCCATATTTTTATAGTTTTACAGCATAACAGTAGAAGACCTAGAGACAGTTTCCTCATTTTACGTGGAGCTTTGAGGATTTATCTCCTAATAATATTATATTTTTGGATCCTATGTCCATATTGTCTGGTATGAGAATCGTTTTTTGTCTCTCTTCAGAATCACTGTGAAAAGGAAAGCCCTGCCTGATGCAATGAAACCAAGGAAAGAGGGCTTGATCAAGGATATTAAGCCCGATGAAACCCGAAGCCCCCATAGCTATCTCACCCACAGCTGCGGAAACCAGCATTAACCAAAGATATAAAGCAAACATTTTTAGGAAAAATTATGGCACTAGGAAGATTAATATATGTGCGGCTTTCCAAGCCTTTCTAGGGGCCTATTTTTTAGTAGTTAGCTCTGGGCTTTGCTTTTTGCTAGCTTCCTCAGAGGGGATGTAGCCCAAACCTCCCAGCCCTAGGAAGCAGGGAACCCTCGCCTTCAGGGCAGGGAGGAGGTCAGCTACACTCTCTCAGCATATCTATATCCTCTGCTCATAGCTAACTATGGTCGGCTATGTTTTTTAGATTTCTCTAGTTTCTTCGTCTCTACATGTATTCAATAGATTCTTTAATATGGAGTTGGTATAGAGATTGCTACTCTTCATATGTATAAGGGCTGAGGCGCATGACTGTTTTATTCTTGGACCCTGTATTTCGAGTTTCCTCATAAATATCTTTTCGAGATCTCCCTCTATCTTATCTTTTAAGAAATCTTTATTCTCCTTATATACAGACCCTGTTAAGCCTAGTGGGATATTCGCGCACCCGAGCTTCCTATATATAGTCTCTATTGCTAGGACTATTTCGTCTATCTCCTCGCCAAGAACTTTAAGAGCCCATGGATCTTCCTCTCTGGCCGCTCTAAACACATAGGGGGCAAACGATGCTATAAGCCTTTTGGGATCATTGCTGGAATATATCTTTGAGACTAGCTTGTGCACCGATGATACGTTAAAGTGTTTAAAAGCATAGCTAACAAGCCTCGTCATATCGATCCTGCCATCAAGAGCCTTTACTACATAGGATAGAGCCCTTGTTCCAACAGAGTAAGCACTTCCACGATCATCTATCAGGTGACCCCAGCCACCCACCCTCCAGCTCTTCTTACCGCATATGCCGTAGAAATTGCTTCCAGTACCTAGTATGCCTATGACCCCGTCTCCTAACATGTGTATAGATACATGGGCAGATATGATGTCCTCGAATATTGATATCTCACTGCTTCTAAGAGGAATCTTTCTAACTATACAGCTGACTATATCTTTATTCCATAGACCATCTAAATAACCTGCAAGACCGATCCCTATTCCTCCTATCTTTCTCTCTTCGATCTCTTCCAATACTTTTTCCAGCGAATATAAGAGGTTCTCGCAATATTTCTCTATACCTATTGAGGCTGGGTTTCCAGATCTGTTGATGACTAGAATTTTAGATAATTCTCCGTTAATAGACACTATAGCTATCTCTATCTTGCTGGCCCCAGAATCCATCCCCAAAACATATTCAGTCAATATATTGTTCACCAAGCATTTTTCTGATATCCTCTATATTAAGCTCTCTAAGAGTTTCATGGCTTATTCATTTACTCTCCATCTATATATTTATATATCTACGAATTCGTTGTCCCTCAAATGTGGACACATCTTGTAGATCCTATCTATCTCCTCGATTTGTCCTTGGCGAAAGGCTCTCACTAGAATCTAAAACCCTCACCTCCACCACAAACCCTGATCTTCTTAGCACTTCTAATTCACTAGCAATACTCCCTCTAAAGTTATTATCTACATGACACCCTCTACGCCATGAAGGACGGGGTTTCTATTCTGGGGTCTCAGGTATTAGCCCTCTGGAGAGGGATTAATCGTCTTATTCCATTATGTGTTACATGGTAGCTCTCTATTTTCCTAGCTATCCTTATCCTGTGTCCCAGTCTTCTCGCTATGTTCAGCGCAGCATTTATATCTGCGTTTATCTTCTTCCCAGTCTTTTTACACATGTGCAGTCCCCTGTATACCCTTCCCTTCTTGTGTTTTGCTCCACATATTGAGCACCTCTGACTAGTATAGTCCTCTAGGGCTGTCTCAACCTCTATACCTATTCCATGAATGTATCAACGATCCAGAGAATTATCTTCCTGAACCTCCATATGTTTTAGTGTTATACTCATTTCCATTGTTTTGTGAGAGCATGTATGGATATCCTATGTATAGATGCCTAACAATTCTATCATAGAGCTCATCAGCTAGGAATCTAATAGCTGTTATGTATAGATGCCTGAGCCTCTTATCCCTCTTATATATGGAATCTAGGTATTTCTCGTGATAGCAGATCCATGTTGATATGCCAAGCCTCCTCAGCATGTCTCTTACAGATTGATATGTAGCTATCTCCCTCTTCCACCAATAATACTCAGACCTGATAGATCCGCCCTTAACTAGCAAAGCAGAACCATCCGAGATTACCGCAGCGAATAGGTTGTTAAGCCCCATATCAATGAATGCCTCCTTATCCCCTATGGGATCCCTCGCCTAATACTCCTAGGATTTATGATCCTTCTCTTCATCTTTTTTCCCTCACCGTATATGGGGCTTTACATAACCCTTTGGATTCGATCTAGCAGGCTCAACACCAACCTCTATTGGTAGGTGTGCTTGCCACCTACCAGCCCTATATATGACCTCAAGCATTCTATGTCTACTCTCCCACCTAATCCCACCAACATACTTTATTTTAAGATCGAAGTCCTCGAGCACTATGTATCCCTCTTTCTCGCTAATAGGCTCAAGATGATATCTATCGTTTCTAATCAGTATGTGTATCCTCTTCCCCGTATCCCTGTCCTTCCAATAGCCCGATAGAGAAACCTTCCTAATGTGGGGTGGTAATCTAGCTTCTTCAGACCCAGTAGCTCGTAGAATGCGTTCCAAGCCTTATCATTCTAATTAATAACCTGACCAGCATTAACACCCAGCATTTCCTTATATTTGTAGTAGTATTTCTTGTTAATCTCATCCCTCTTCCCAGGCAATAGCTCTCTATTGAAGAATGCATGCCTCTTCTCATAGTTGAGCTCATTCCACAGACTAGCACATGCCAAGCAAATATCGAATAGCGTTTCTTCCTCATATCTATTGGGGAATAGAGGTACTCTATTGGTTCTTCGCTGCTCTTTTACCTCTTCTCTATCTGTTTTTGAATGCTTCTAGGGGGCCGGGGTCTCTGGCGGACACGCCTCGGGATTCCCCCGCCGAACATCCTATCAGCACTTCTGCCCACCGAGACCCGACCCCCACTAAATAACACGTTGAAAACCCTGTAAAAAACCAAAGGTCAAGGCTTGCTCTGTTGTCACGTGAAGATTTAACATGAGAAGCTCTCTCAGTATTTCTTTCTTCTCCTCTTTAATTTTCTTGATAGGTCTATAGATCTCGACAGATCTCCTCGTCCAAGCAGCCCAATGACTAAGCAGCCCTCCTACAATGTTTGCCTCTATATACTTGTCCATCTTATTCTCTGATTTATATGTAGTGAGCAGATCGTTGATTATGTTGTCGTCATTTCCAGTATATAGTGCTATCTCGTTTGCCCTCCCAGAATCTATTATAGTCCGTGCAACCTCAATCGTGTAGTACCTATTAAAGGACGCGATCTCTATTCCCACCAGATTAGCCATCTCTTCAGCAAGCCTACTCCAAAATCTATATCCAAGGGAGATTCCCGCTTGTCCCTCGATGATCATTGATCATCGCTGATATTAATTTGTCTCGAGATTGCCTTACTTCTTGAACCACAGGGTTTTTAGCCCTGTGGTCATCGAGGGACTTCCACCTCCCCCACAGAGATCTTGGAATCTCTTGGGCTCATGGGTGGCTGTTGAGCCCAGCGGCACCGGGCTCCCATCTAGGGCTAGACTTGAAACCCAGAAGCCCTTCTGGGCAGAGCCCTCATACAAGGCTTCGAGGGCTTTTAAATAGATGTTTATCAAGGCAACCACCTCCCTATGCCACCTCTCGCCTCCCCTGCTACAGAACCCTATCCTATCCTCCCCATACTCTATCAAGGCATTGTGTATAGGGCAGATCTTAGACGTATTCCTAGGATCTACCATCAATACCGGCACACCATATTCCCTAGCCTTGTCTATTATCGCATTCAGCTCTCCCTTCAATGCACTCTGATATATCCTGTGCCTCAACTGTTTATTCCTATACCTAGCGATCACAACCCTTATATCTTTCCCGGAGATTCTCTCGATAACTATTACTCCTCTCATCCTCATGGCGTCCCTAATTATCATGTTTGCTGTTTTCATCCTATAGTCCCTCTTCTTCTTACCCTCCTTAAGCTTCTTCATAGCCTACCTAGCCTCCCTGCTACCGGATCCATTTCTCCTCTGGATGCTCTTCTTCCTACAGCTATAGCCCAGGGTTGTCCTGGCAAGATCTGTTTAGGATTACTGCGAATGCCTCGTATAGAGTTGCTACAGAATTCTCATCAACATCAACAGGCTTCACAGCCTTCTCTGGCCTGTAGATCTCGACCTCTTTTTCGAGGGATAATTGAATATCACTCTTCTATTCTTCCTATCAAGCTTGAACTTTGCGTGGGATGTCGGCTTAAAACCCCTAGCCAATAGCTTGTAGAACTCCTTAGAAGGCTCTAGATCGAGGTGCACCCAGCCCC
>JAVVGE010000010.1:0-36743 GCA_032249255.1 Desulfurococcales archaeon
TATCCCAGCCAATAACCCTCATAACCTCGATCCTCTTAGAGCTCTTAAACGGTATAATGATTCTGTCATCCTTAGGTATAGCCTCTCCCACATCTCGGTCTCTAACCCGGTTCTCGAATCATGTTGATTTCCAGGATATAACTAGGGTACGCCCTTTGGTCTTAGTGTTATCCTTATTGTTCTAGCCTCTAGTCTATCTTCATGAGTGTGGTCTTGCACCTAGCGAATCTCCTCCTAACCCTTGGCTTGATCTTCCCAGCCTTCCCCCCTCAAATACCTCTTCCTCCAGCCTTTATAATGGAGTACGCTTTCTAATAACAGAGTCTACTCAGTGCGCAGCGTAGGGATTATACTTCAGCTCTCCTCTAAGGCTTTTCTTGAAAGCCCTATCCTTTAGTATTGCTGGGATCCTCACCTTCAAACCCGTATAGTGATCAGATTTCCACCCCTTCTAACGAGCTCTGGAAAGCGTTATCCCACTCTATACTATTCTAGATCAGATCTATAGCCTTCTGGAGAGCATCAGCATGCCATTTACAAGCTCCGAGACCCTCTATAACCAATAGGCACGCTATATGCCCCCACAAGTTCAAGGATCTTAGATGAATCTCCTTGTACTCTAAACCTCCTTCACATACTTATGGACCCTTATAAACTCATATGAAACCCAAAATAGTTCATGAAGACCTCAGCTGGTTTATCTATATGCTGGATAAGATCTTCTCTATGGTTTTCCAGTGCTTACCTTTCCAATATACCTTTCCACATGAACTGCATATCCAGAACACTCTATATGAAAGCTCTATAGGTTTTTCGACTTTGCTACTAACTTCTATTAGTGAGGTAGTTCTTCTCAATATGTTGTTACACTTTGGGCATCTTGTATCGTTTTCATCGAACTCCCTTCTCAGATTATACCTGGTTATAAGTGTCCTCAGCATCTCCTCTATCTTTAGGGTATCTATTAACACAGCTTCTAAGCCTCTCTTAATCGCTCTCCTATATAGCCCAACGTCTCTGGTTATGAGTATCCTCTTATCCCTCTCAGCTATTTTTAGTATAGCCCAGTCCTCCATCTCAGGACTGTATATTGTATCATAGCCTAAGATCCTGAGCCACCTAGCGAGATTACCAAGCATGGTATCGACTATAAATCTAGGATCTGATGGCAACATGCTATACCTCTACACAATACTTCCATAACTCCTCATAAATGCTCATTACTAAACCGATATATATCTCTCTGCTCCATCTATGATCGCATAGCTATTGGAATACAACACTCTTGATCATTATAGCTATATAAAGAGCCGTATTCAGAGTTAATCTATAGCGAAAACGTGGGATAGAATTAAAAACGTTAAAAGCTGGGTTATAGTGATCTACTATAGATGCTGAAAGTTGAAAGTCGGAATAGCCTATAGTTTGAGAGATCCTGCTGGGAGGGGTATGGCAGAGAGAATTATAGAGAGGCGTGGGCTCATATGCACCAGATCATCTGATCCCAGGGCTAGCCATGTATGCGAGGATAAGCATGTAAGACTAGCAGGCTTCATAGACGATGTCATCCACCTAGAATATCTAGACGAGTTCTTCCATTCCTTCAACGCTGTGATCATATTATCGAGACATAGGGCCTCGTCAGGTATTCTGAGCCTAACCGTGCACTATACAGGTAATCCTAGCGGTGAAGCTCTGTATGGAGGCAGACCTAGGAAGCTTGCTATGAGCATTCCAAGCCTGGGTTCCTCTCTTCTCTATGGAATATATGATGTTGCGAGATCCTCTAGTATAGGATCAATGTTCAATGTTACATATGAAGCAACGCATCATGGACCAACTGAGAACAGCGTCCCTGTGGTTTTTGCTGAGATAGGTTCTTCTGAAAAGGAGTGGATCCTCGGTGAGGCTCACGATGCTTGGGCTATCACTATAGATAGGGTTATAGCTAATAGAATAGAGTGCTCATCTATAGGGATTGGGATCGGTGGTAATCACTATCCAAGTAGATTCACGGAGCTAACCATAGAGAAGAGAGTATGTATGGGGCATATGATACCTAGATACATTTTGAAAGGGTTAAGCCGCGACGAGTCAGTAGACTTAGTTAAGCAGGCCCTCAGAGCTTCTAGTGAGAGGATCGAGATAATATATATCGAGGAGAAAGCTGCCCAGGCGGAGAAGCTAAGGGCTATCGAGAAGGTTGCTTCAGAGTTTTCCCTTAAAGTAGAATATCTATAGATGGATGCTCGTCATGATAAAGATAGGCTTTCTGGGGACAGGTGCTGGTGCGCCGACGCTGAATAGGTGGGCCTCCTCAATATTGATTAGCATCGGCTCCTCCAATTATATTCTAGACTGCGGTGAAGGGTGCCAGCTAAGGCTCTCAATGCTGGGTGTATCCCCACTCAAAATAACGGCTATGTTCATCACACACGAGCATGGGGATCATGTTCTCGGGATCTCGCCGCTGATTGAGAGCATGTCTCATTATGGCAGAAAATCTTCACTAAGTATTGTGGCCCCCACCAGTGTAGCTAATATAATAAGGGAGGTTATTATGATGACAAGTAGAGGCACAGGCTTTGAGATAGATTATAAAACCCCTGAGAAGGGGTATGAAGACAGCTATGTTTCAGTAACTGGTTACAGAACATGCCATTCTGATGAGAGCTGGGGATATAGGTTGAATATTAGAAGAAAAGGACTATCGATATGCTATACAGGCGATACAGGCCCGTGCGAAACAATTGCTGAGAAGTGCCGCGGCGCAGACATACTGATCCACGAGGCGACATTCACCCAGGAAAATGTTGAGGAGGCAAAGGTTTCTATGCACTCAACGGCTTATGATGCAGCAAGGCTTGCCCAAGCTATTGGTGCTAAGTATCTATACTTAACCCATATAAGCTCTAGATATAGGGATCAGAACCTCATTTTAAGAGAGGCTCAAAGTATTTTTAGAAATACTAGAATAGCTGAGGATCTCATGGTCACATATATAATATAAAATGTTCATTATATACAGAAAGCTTACTTTATATAATCTAAACCAATATTAATAGTAGGGCTTATATATCCCCGAAAGGTATAGAATAGGGTGACTCTATTGGAGGCTCTTGAAAAGATCAGGATCACTGTGAGGGTGAATGGCAAGCCATATACCCATGAAATAGAGCCGAGGCTCCTATTAGTTCACTATATTAGGGACTATCTAGGACTCACAGGAACTCATGTCGGGTGTGACACCTCTAACTGTGGAGCATGCACCGTAATACTTAATGGAAAAGCTGTTAAATCATGCACACTATATGCATTCATGGCCGATGGTGCAGAGATCCTAACTATAGAGGGGCTTGAGAAGGACGGTAAACTTCACCCGATCCAAGAGGCTTTCTGGGAGAATCACGCTCTACAATGCGGGTACTGCACACCAGGCATGATCATGACCCTCTATGACTTCTTAGGTAGAAATCCAAAGCCTACTGAGGAAGAGGTTAGAAGGGCTATTGAGGGTAATCTATGTAGATGCACAGGATACCAAAACATAGTAAAAGCAGCCCTCTGGGCTGCTGAGAGAATGCGGGGTGGAGGGGGTGGGAGTTAATGAGTATAATATATAAAGCTAGGGCTACGCAGCATCTCGGCAGATCTGTGAGGAGGAAGGAAGATCTCAGGCTTATCACTGGTAAAGGTCTCTACGTGGATGATATAAAACTCCCCGGAATGCTATATGCAGCGTTCCTTAGATCTCCATATGCACATGCAAGAGTAAAAAGCATAGATGTCTCTAAAGCTCTGAGAATCCCTGGCGTGGTTTCAGTATCTACAGGGAAGGATTTCAGGGGGAGGATAGGGCCGATCCCTGTTGGTTGGATGTTAACAGGGGCCGATCTAAAGGTGCCTGAGTACCCCGCTGTGGCTTATGACAGGGTTAGGTTTGTAGGGGAGATCGTGGCAGTAGTAGTTGCACAGGATCCGTACAGGGCTAGGGACGCACTAGAGGCGATAGATGTGGATTATGAACCGCTACCAGCTGTCCTAGACATGGAGGAGGCTATAAAGCCAGGGGCTCCTCAACTACACGAGGGTATTCCAAATAACATAGCGTTTAGATGGAGACTTAAAGGTGGGGAGGACTTTGATGAGGTAAGTAAGAAGGCTGATAAGGTGATCAGTCAACGCATGGTTAATCAGAGATTGATACCATCTGCCATGGAGCCTAGGGGAGCGGTAGCCGAGTATAATAGATACACTGGGGAGCTGACCCTCTGGGTCACGTCACAGAATCCCCATATACATAGGCTCCTGCTTTCAGGTATTTTAGGGATACCTGAGAACAAGCTGAGGATCATTGCACCGGATGTCGGTGGGGGCTTTGGAAGCAAGATCCCGGTCTATCCTTTGGAGGCGATTGTGGCAAGACTCGCACTGGATCTCGGGAGACCGGTTAAGTATGTTGAGACTAGAAGGGAGAATTTCATGGGAACTATCCATGGTAGGGATCATATAGAGTATGTGGAGGCAGCAATTAAGAATGACGGCACGGTCCTGGGGGTGAGGGTTAGAACACTGGCTAATATGGGCGCCTATCTGAGCACAGCAGCTCCGGGTGTGCCAACAATACTCTTTGGGACCATGCTCTCAGGGCCATATAAAATAAGATCTGTAGATGTAGAGGTTACCGGGGTATTTACAAATACTACGCCTGTTGATGCGTATAGAGGTGCTGGGAGACCGGAAGCCACGTATATACTTGAGAGGGTCATGGATCTAGTTGCTAGAGAGCTTAACAAGGATCCGACAGATGTTAGGAGGAGAAACCTGATCCCAGAAGGCCCCTACACCACAGTCACAGGTCTCACATATGATAGCGGTAAGTATCTAGAGGTCTTCGAGAGAGCCCTCAAGATAGCGGACTACGAGGGGTGGAGAAAGAGGCAGGGCGAGGCGAGGAAAGAGGGTAGGTTAATAGGGATTGGGATTTCAAGTTATATAGAGATGTGTGGGCTAGCCCCATCCAGAATAGCCAGGGCAACGGGGTTTGGACTAGGTCTGTGGGAGAGCGCCATAGTTAGGGTTCATCCAAGCGGTAAGGTAACCATATACACAGGATCTAGCCCCCATGGACAGGGAGAAGATACGGCATTCGCACAAATAGTTGCTGAGGAGCTAGGCGTCTCTGTAGAGGATGTTGAGGTGATTCATGGGGACACGGCTCTAGTGCAATTCGGCATGGGGACCTATGGAAGTAGGACAACTCCCGTTGGCGGTGGGGCTATAGCTCTCGCAGCAAGAAGGGTTAGGGAGAAGGCTAGGAAGATAGCTGCGGCGTTGCTAGAGGCTAGGGAGGAGGATTTGGTTTTCGAGTCCGGTAAATTCTATGTAAAGGGTATACCACAAAAAGCAGTTTCAATCCAGGATGTGGCTCTAGCATCATATACAGCTGAGAAGCTCCCACCAGGAGTTGAGCCAGGTCTAGAGGCGACCGTGTTCTATGATCCTGAGAACTTCACTTTCCCATACGGAACCCATGTATGTGTCGTCGAGATCGAGAGGGAGACTGGGGGCATAAGGATTCTTAGATATGTTGCTGTGGACGATGCAGGTGTTATAGTTAACCCGATGCTTGCCGAAGGGCAGGTTATCGGAGGAGCTCTACAGGGGATTGCCCAGGCCCTATATGAGGAGGCTGTGTACGATAGCAGTGGCAACCTCCTAACAGCGGGTTTCAACGACTATATGATACCTACTGCTAGAGAGGCTCCTAAGATCGAGTCGTACTTCTATGAAACACCATCACCCCACAACCCGATAGGGGTTAAGGGGATAGGTGAGACTAGCACAATAGCGTCGACACCAGCTGTTGTTAACGCTGTACTAGATGCGCTTGCCCATCTAGGTGTTAAGCATATAGATATGCCTCTACTACCAAGTAAAATATATAGGGTGCTGAGGGAGAAGGAGGTAGGGTAACTATGTACCCTCCCAGGTTCTCGCTAATAATTCCCTCAACGCTTGAAGAGGCTCTTGAGGCTTTAAGTAGATATGGCGAGGAGGCCAGGGTTTTAGCAGGGGGCCATAGCTTAATACCTATCATGAAGCTCAGGCTTGCATCGCCAAGATATCTAATCTATATAGGTAAGATACCAGGGCTATCCTATATTATGGAGGAAGCTGGGAAGATCCGTGTTGGTTGTATGACTACCCATGCTACGATAGAGAATTCAGATCTTCTGAAAAAGAAGAATCCTCTATTGCCTGAAACAGCTTCTAAAATAGGGGATCTACAGGTTAGGAATATGGGCACAATAGGAGGCAGTCTTGCCCATGCTGATCCTGCTGCGGACTATCCAGCCGCTATCACAGCACTCGAAGCCGAGATGGTGGCTAGAAGTATAAAGGGTGAGAGGGTGATCACAGCACAGGACTTCTTTAGAGGACCGTTTAGCACAGCACTCAGAAGCGACGAGCTATTAGTAGAAATACGTATCCCCACAATGGAGGGCTACTATGGCACTGCATATGAAAAGCTGGTGTTTAGGGCAACAGATTTCGCTATAGTTGGTGTCGCAGCTGTCTTGGAACTTGATAGAGGAGGCGTAGTGCAGAGGGCTAGGGTAGCACTAACAGGTGTTGGGGGCACACCTATTAGGGCTAAAGCTGTTGAGGAGGAGCTTATAGGTAGGCAGGCTACTAGAGAGCTTATAGCAAAGGCCTCTGCTAGAGCATCTGAAGGGCTTAACCCACCCAGCGATATAAGAGCTTCTTCTGAGTATAGAAAGGCAATGGCTTCTGTCATGACTAGAAGGGCCCTTTTAAGAGCTCTCGAAAGGGCTCAAGAGAAAATGGGATCTAAGATATAGTTTATATATGTCCAACAGATTTTTCATTTAGGATGAAGGATGTGGATATAGATCTTAATAAACTCTCGATCGAAGATATAATTAGGCTCTTGGAAAGCGTTGGATATATAGCTGATAGGAGGATCGCGACAGCAGTATATCTTGCGATAAGACTTGAAAAGCCCCTACTTGTAGAGGGCGAGCCCGGATGTGGTAAAACAGAGCTTGCTAAGGCAATTGCTAAGGCCTTTGGAACGGAGCTTATAAGGCTTCAATGCTATGAAGGGCTGGATGCCTCTAAGGCTATATATGAGTGGGATTATCCGAGGCAACTCATAGCTATAAGACTTCTAGAGGGATCCTCAACGCCTGAAGAGATAGAGAGGGAGATATATAGTGAGAAATACCTACTTAAAAGACCTCTTCTAAGAGCTACTATGAGCAATTCTTCTAAGCCCTCTGTACTCCTTATAGATGAGGTTGATAGAGCTGATGAGGAGTTCGAGGCGCTCTTACTAGAATTCCTTTCAGAATTCCAGATAACGATTCCGGAAATAGGTAGTATAAAGGCTTCTAAGAAACCTATAGTGATCCTTACATCTAATAGGACTAGGGAGGTTGGTGATGGGCTTAGAAGAAGATGCCTCTATCTATACCTATCCTATCCTGAGAAAGATAGGGAGCTGGAAATAGTTAGGAAGAAGGTCCCTGATATCTCTGAGAAGCTTGCTAATCAGGTTGTTAATGCGATCAGGGCTATAAGATCTATCAATGATATTGTGAAGAAGCCCGGGATCTCTGAAACTATTGAGTGGGCTAAGGCGATTAAGGAACTGGGCTATGAGGAATTGGATGAGGAGGCTATAAGGAATACTATATCTGTGGTTCTAAAGCTTCCAGAGGATATAGAGAAAGTAGATCCGAGCTATATAGTGTCAAAGGTCAGGGGTTCCCCTAGTGAGAGAAGTAACACTGGAAAACTTAATTAGCTTCATAGGGCTTCTAAGGAAAAAGGGGTTTAGAATAGGTCTTTCGGAGGATATAGACGCATACATGGCTATAAATATCTTAAAAACTTCCAAGGATGTTAATACCATGTATCAAGATATGGAAAACTTTAAGGAAGCTCTTAGGATCACTCTGGTCAAAGATCCGGGCCTATATGAGATCTTTGACAAACTCTTCGACATGTACTGGTTAATGGATCTAGATATAGATCGCTTAGCTGAAAAGAATGTTGAGGTAAGAGCCGCGATAGAAGGCGAAGCCCCAGACCCTATAAAGAGATTCCTTTCAGTATATAGCCCCCTAGATATTAGGGGGAAGAGCCCCAAGGATCTGGGATTCGATCCAAGTGCTAGGAATTCTATTAAGAGGATTCTCAGGATGATCGGGAAGAAGATTCCTACAAAACCCGGCACTAGAAGGATCATATCCTCCAGAGGGGAAATTAATTTCCCCCTAAGCTATAAAGAAGCTCTATCCACACTTGGGGATCTTGTGAAACTAAGAAGGACAAGAAGGAAAATGAGTAAAAGTCGCTATGTGTTTCTAATAGACATCAGCGGATCTATGGAGGATACGTGGGATACTATTTCACGGATTTTAAGAGCTATAAGGGGCCTGCCCCTCAAAAGCTATGAAGCATTCATATTCAGCACAGACTTGGTAAGAGCTACAGAGGCCATAAATTCAGGGGAAAAGGCCCTGAGAGATCTTCTCATGGAGAGTGGAATATGGGGGAGTGGTACTAGAATAGGGGAATCTTTATATAAATTAATAACCTCTTATAAGGGGTTTCTGAGAAGACAGAGCATCGTGATGTTAATAAGCGATGGATGGGATCTAGGAGATCTAGATCTTCTGGAAAGAAGCTTGAGAGAGCTTACAAGAATAGTTAGTAAAATATTGTGGCTCTCACCACATGCTGGGAAAAGGGGGTTTGCTCCAGAAACTGCGTGTTTAAGAATAGCTTCAAAGTATGTTGATGCTATACTACCAATAGAAATTCTACATGACACGCTGGTTTTTAGAAAGTATCTGAAGAAGCTCTCTACAATATAGCAACAGTTAAACCTCGTTCTTCATAGCGATGAGGATCTTCATCCCCTTTCTAGATGGTTAGCTTCAGCTAAATGATCTAGATCTTTATTCTCCCAGAGCATGTGTCTCTTAATATTGCTAGCTAGATTAAGGGTGATAGGTAAGTTTCTTAACAATGTGTACACCATAAGAGATTGATCCAAGAGCTTGAGGCTATTTGTTATCTTATCTTACAGGCATTAATTCCCATGTTTCCATATCTAAGCTCATCTTATTAAGGAGCTTTTCTTAAAAATCCCCCATGCTATTTCATCTTATAGTTATTAGACGCTGCCTACTCTTATTAACCTTTATAATCATATTAATATTGGGTGTTACTGGGTGGAAACGTCTATTAGAAAGGTGATAAAGATAGGTGAAAAGAGCTATGGGCTAACGCTACCAAAAGAGTGGCTAGATAAGCTCGGTATAAAGATAGGATCGTCTGTTGAAACTGTTATAGCAGGAGACCATATAACGATACGCCCAATATCAGGTGAGATCTTTGATAGGACTATTTCCCTTGAGGAGAAAGATGAGAGTATGCTTTCGAAGCTTATTATAGCGTCCTATATAGAAGGGAAAGATCTGATAGTACTAAAGGGGGATAAGAATATCATTAGAAGAGCTTTTAATCATGTAAAGGGCAAGCTGCCAGGCATGATATTTGTAGAGAAGGGCGATTCGTCAGAGATCAGGGTTACCGCTGATGAGAGAACTATAAACATTCAGGAGGTGATAAGGACTATGAAGGGCACAGCGCAGACGATGTTTGAGCTAATGGCTAGATACCTAGAAGATGGTGATCAAGAGTATCTGAAAGAGATCCTCGTTATGGATGATGAACTAGACTCTCTACACTTCATAGGACTTAGGAGTATAAAGAGGCTGTCTGCTAGGATGCCTGAAGAGGCTATCGATCTAGCGATCTCTATAAAGGCTCTAGAACACATAGGAGACGCTCTTGATAGGGCCTCCACATATCTTCTAAGAACTAGGCTTTCAGAAAGATGCAATACAATACTAAAGGAGGCATTGAGAATAGCGTATAGATATTTCCAAACCTCTTTCGACGCCCTGATATCAAATAACTATAAATCCTCTCTAGAATCCCTCAATGAGAGACAGAATAACATAGAGACAGTGCTAGACATATCTAGGAAGGGGGCGTGTTTCGAAGAACTCTCTGCTGTGGTACATGAGATTCTCGTAATAATAGCTTCATCTGCAGAAGCCTCCGAAATATCTGTTAGTAAGTATATAAGGAATAAGGGAAAGGCCTAGCTATTCAAGCAGAGGGTTTATATAGCCTATGCTACATAGACTTAGTCGGTGTATAATGGAATGGGCAGAAAGGTAGTTTTAATCTCAAGCTTCACTATAGATAGGATAGAGATCGGCGGTTCGGTATATGAGAAAATTGGTGGACCCGCCTACTACGCTGGCATCACACTAGCTCTGATGGGAATGGAGCCTATATTGATTACATCGACCCGACCTGATATGCTGGAAAGGGTTAAGGAGATCTTTAAGGATTTCCCCAGACTTAGACTGATAAATACGAAACCATCGTGCAGTTCTATATATGTGTTTCGACATATCTACGATAGTTATGGAAGAAGATACTCGGAGATACTCGATGTAGGATGCCCTATAGAGCTAGAAAGTATAGATGGTTCGGGTCTGGAATTTCTATTAAGCAGCTCGTGGATCCTTATATCACCCGTATATAGGGAGATCGAGCCAGAGGATGTGGAGAGATTAACTAGTCTAGGAAGAGTTGCTATAGATCTTCAGGGGTTCTCAAGAGAAATTGATAACCGAAAGGTGATTAGTAGCCTAAAAAACATACTTAAAAGCTTACAAAGAATCCCTAGGGTCTCACTTATCCATCTAAGTAGTGACGATATACGAGATATAGCAAGTGAGAGTATAGATGATCTACGTAAGATCCGTTCTATTATAGAGAAAGCCTTAGCCACAGCATATACAATAGGGTCAAGAGGAGGATATATTCATATAGGTGACAGGCCATATGAGGAAATAAAAGTAGAAATGAAGAAGGATAGTGAGCCTGTATGGTACTATATCCCATCCTATATAGAAATGGATACAGGAGATCCTACAGGTTGTGGCGACATATTTATATCATCTCTGGTGGGCTCTATTGCCATGGGATATAATATTCTAGATGCAGCTATAAGAGCCTCAGCAATATCTGGTATAAGGGTTTCTAGAGGCTTTCCAGTAGAAATCAATTTTGGAGAAATTGAAAATATATCAAAAAACCTAGAGAAGAAAGTACAAAGAATCCAAATCTTATAATAAATATTTTATTAGAATTTATATTTTTAGACCTTTTATAACTTAGAATCGCTGCCAGACAGAGAAATCATAGATATTAAGAGATGAAGGATAGAGAAGCGATATGGAGCGATACTCACAGAGATGATCCAAGATAGAATCGGGGAAGAACTAACTGCTAGATCTCTAGATCCGGTGAAAAAGATGATCTATTATGGAGTTGAAAGCTTCTTAGACAAAGCCGCAGCCAATTTTCTGAGAAGCTCCGACTTAGATCCATTATATGTTATGGAAACACCTTTATGGCCTAGATACCATGTTCTAGGATATACTTTATCTTCTAGAACCTCGCACTCAAGACCGAGCTCTTCACATGCTCTTAATATATCTTCAAAAGTGACTTTACTTGGGAGAAGGTTTCTCGGAACTCTTCTCCCGAGCCTCCTAGTAAGGGAGGGATCTAGATATGAGAGCCATATAATAATCTTCTTGGCCATTTTCTCTCAGATCATTGCTTGATTAACACAGCATTTATAACACCTTCTTGTCCGGGTCTCGATGTCACGACAGCCTTTCCGGCTTCAGTTTCTATTATAGCTCCCTTGACAATAATGCCCCTTCTAACATAGTCTGGGTTCATCGGCGTCTCAAGGATCCTTAGGATCTTTACCTTCTTACTTGTCCCATCAGGGCTCTGTAGGTTGGCATATAGAGCCTTTCTAACCCTCACCTTCTTATTGCCACCATAGGTTCTGGATACTATCCTCTCCTCTTCGCTACTGAGGGCGGTATTAGTTGGGAAGCTACCTATCTCTCTCTTTCTCGGTTTCCTTCTAGCTCTTTTCTTCCCACCTGTGACCTTTCTCAGATCATTCCCCTGATACAGAGGCATTATATATAACCAATAAATGCTACGCAATAAATCTTTTAAGCATTCACGCAGTGTCAATATATGAGAATATCTATTAAAAGGCGACCATAAATGGAGACCAAGAAAGATGCTGAGTCGTCTGGCGAGAGAAGCGATAGGGAGAAACTATATGATGAGTTAACCAATATAGTTAGAAGGTTTCTTGAAATAATAGGGGAAGATCCTGAGAGGGATGGGTTGAAGAATACCCCGGCAAGGGTCGCTAGAATGTGGCTTGATGAGCTGGCTAGAGGATACTCAATAAGTCCGGAGGAGTATGTAAGAACATTTAATTATGAGGGAGATAATGGGGATGATTCCCTAGAAATATGGAATAATATAGTTATAGTATACGATATTCCTGTGAGAAGCATGTGCGAGCATCACTTACTACCGATAATAGGTACGGCATCGATAGCATATATACCTGGGAACAAGATCCTCGGATTCTCTAAATTCGCTAGGATAGTTGATGCATTTTCTAGAAGGCTACAGGTTCAGGAGAGGCTAACTAACCAAATAGCCGACTTTATATCAAACTATCTAGACACTACAGGAGTAATGGTCATAATAGAGGCCCTCCATCTCTGTGCCCTGCATAGAGGGGTTAGAGAGCCTCTGAAAATGATTACAAGGGCAGCTAGGGGAATTTTTGGAAAAGATCCCGATCTTAGAAGAGAGGTTATAGAGATAATCAGCTCTAGGATCTCTGCTATAAGCATTCTTGAAAAGAATAGACTACTATAGGATCAATAGATATCTCAACCTCCATATCCTCTCTCATTAGACTGTGGTTAATAGTTTTATTATTTTTATTGATTTCAAGCCCCTTATGATCTACCATCGACGATCTCTACAGATCCCTTATGCAGCACTCTCAACCTGTCGCTAAGGGCTGTATCCTTCTTATGTTAATAGGAAGTTTTTATATTTGTTTGTTATCTTGGCTTAAGCTTATAAGCATCTAATCCCTAACCATATTTGATGATGAGGCGATACCCTATGTGTTGGGCATATAGATACCCTCGGGAAGCGATGATGATCAGAGCTCCCGAGATCGAAGCCCTGTATGAGGGCAATGCCCAGAAGGGCTTCGGGGCTCCAATCCTAGATAGAAGCATGGTGCCGCTGGGCTTGACAGCCTTCCCGAGAAGCCTCTTAGGGCATATAGCCCGGGAGGTAGGGTGAGGATGCCCTTGAGATGATCTACTATAGAATTGAAAATAGAATTGAAAGAGGGGCAAGCAGGACATGGTGGAAAGACAGGATGTTGATGATCTGATCAATACTTTGTATAGAAGGCTATTTTATTTGCCCAGGACAGCTCTACTTAGCTTTGTATATGTCATAGAGGGTCTTGTGATTTCGTTGTTAAATATGGGGTCCTTGAAGGGCTTGCCTTTTGCAGCGATACCTACACTCGCTGGGCTCGTGATATATTTTGCACTAATCTACGTAACCTTTGTAACTGGTGCTGCTGTTGATACAATAAAAAAAGCTCTTGGGATAGCTGTCTTTTCTATAGCCCCCTATATATTTGTAGATCTGGTGGGTTCTCACAGAGAGAGGCATTTCTTGTCATTCGCTTCTAGCTCTGGGATGGTATTTTTAATATATTACATATTTAAGGGAAACATGACCAGATCGTTAGCATTTGCCTTGACGTGCAGTATAGTCCCTACAATAGCTTCATTACTGAGCTATAGAGTGCTTTCTAATGGCAGCAACGGCGTAATTAATGCTGAGGATACGTTATTAATTCCTCTAATATCGATCGCTTCTATAGCCCCATTCATGATCTTCATAGCAATACTAGAGCTTGGAGGAAGAGCTAGTGGTATGAAAACATTTGAAGTTGCCAGAGGATTTCTCAGGGCGTGGCTCTTTGGCGAGACAGAGGTTCTTGAGGACGTGTTTCATAGAAATTCTGTTAGAAATAGCCTTAGGATAAGGGTTATGAGCATATATAGAGATGGGGGGAAACCGCTACATATAGTATACCCGGGGCTTCACTATGGACCATTTAAGAGGGTTGGTTCGTCAGATGCTATACATATATTTGATAAATACATAGAATCGTTAGGACATGGATGCCTCGTACTGCATACTATAGGAAGCCATGAGAGAAATATTGTTAGGAGAAGCTATGTTGAGTATATAGCCAAGGAGCTTTCAAGGAACCTCATAAGGGGGGAGAGCAGGGGTCGCAGTATAAGGGGTCCTATAAGGGTTACTAGCAGATCTTGGATGGGGATGGCGTTCGGAAGCGATGGCTGCTTAGCTCTCCACATATCGAGTATAAACGGGTCTGACGATCTCTCGGAGTCAATAGAAAAAATATTCTATGGTATTGAAAAGGCTAGGGGTATCATGATTGCTGCAGCAGATTCCCATAATAACTATGGGAAGGAGGAAATAGATGAAGAAGCAATAGCAGAGATTGCTGTTAACTCTATAGATAGGCTAGAGAAAGAGCATAGATCAGGCGAAACTCTAGTGGGCTATGGAGAAGCGTATCTAGAGAAACCCTGTAAGGGCATGTGCATAGGCAGGATAAAAGCCATCGTATTCAGAAACGAGGCTGGGGATTATGCCATAGTCTATCTCTACGGTAATAATATACATAAAATAACTAGAAAGAGCATAGTAGATGCTATAACCAAGATGGGCTTCAAGGATGTTGAGGTCGTAACCCCGGATGATCATAGCTGTGCAGCGGAATCCCTTGGTACCGCGTATATTGCTATCCACATGTGTCAGGGACTTGTAAATGCCATAGCCTCTGCCCTTAAGAAGGCTCTAGAGGATCTCAAACCAGCCAAGGTAACCTGTAAGGAGTATGTGTGGAACGACGCACCGTTCATGGGCAAAGTTGTGTGGAACTATCTAAGAGCTCTCGAAGTTCTTGGCCCCCTTACATCGAAGTTATGGGTTATAACCCTCATATCCTCAATAGCTATTACATCGACCCTCACGATTCTATTTGCATAGATATAGAAAGGGTTTAAACCCTTTCTATATCTATACGATGTTTTTCCAGGCTTTTTAAAATACTATCTATCAACATTAATATCTCGTCCATTGTTGATCTACATGTGAGTATTCTGCTCACACTACATTCTATAGAAATAATGATCCTATCCCCGGAATATTTAAGATCTAGGATCACGTCCTTCGGTATGTCAATGTTATCTGGTTCTAAAGAATTCTTTATTAGAGAAGGATCTATTCCTTGCGTGGTTACCTCGGCATATATCTTAACGATCATGGGCCGATCACGCTCACAATCTCTGGCATTTCCTCGATATCATTCACAAGCAATAATCCTGACGATGACAAATTCAAGCCCTTTAGATTCTGGGGTTCATATATAGCTTCGATGGGGAAGGCGTATCTCCCACCAACTTCATAGACAGCATACCCTTGATAGTGGGATAAGGAGGTGAGTATCTTATGTATAGGCCAGACTATGTTGGATGATATATCAGGGTATGCGGTAAATATTTTCCCCTTTACCGAGTATGTTGACACCCTTTTGTTCTTACTGAAGATCTCATAGAGGTATTCGAGGATAGCTTTTCTTAGGGAGAGGCATCTATAGGAGATTGTTGAAATGCCTGGTAGGCCTGTAGATATGATTGCAGCAACCTCTGAAGATCCTTTATAGAGAGTCCCTAAGAGGCATATATACATCTCATACGGATCTGAGAAAGGATATTCTTCCCTATATATAGGTTTAAGCCCAACAGATACCAAGGGAATCCCGATAGCATCGTTCAAAGCCTTAGAAATTTTCTTCAAAGTTTCCTTACCATCCTGAGAGGTTATCTGAGAAGCTATCTCAGAGGATTTCTTAAAATTTCCACTAATGCCTGGGAGATACGGATCCAAAGTATTTTCTAGTACATAGGCCAGGTTCTCCTCGACGCCGTATCCCATAATCTTTAGACCTTCCTTTATTGAGATAGCGTCAGATCCGAATGTCTCTCCAAGACCTGCTATGAATTTATCGTCAACCTGCGATAATATACTCTTTGTAAATGCGCTCATATGTCCAGCTACTGATGCGCTTCTAAGTTCTCTTGGTAATTGATATATCTGAGATAGCGCTATTGCAACCTCATATGATATCGATGACTGCGCCTGAGTGATGAACCAGTCACCGATCTTAGTGATACCTTCTTTCTTTCTCACAATAGCTACGCCTTCCCCAACCCTGGGAGGTTTTGAACCTATGATTAGAGAGGGTTCGCTTGGAGCTGTATCTTGTACTAGGATCGCTGGGTATATACCGGGTTCTATGTTATGTGCACTAAGCATCCTAATGATCATAGACGCTGCAGTGATAGAATCTATGTCATGGTATACATATATCTCGCAATAACCTTCCTCTAGAATCCTTTTAAAGAAATTCTGGAGAATATCTCTAGCCACGGTATCAGTACTAGCTGACAAGATAGCTAGCTCCCAACCTGCCCTGCTACCTGCTGCGCAACTAAGAGTCTAGCCCTCTCTCTATTATACTCCCAATCCGGTGGAAGCTTTCCAACCCTCTTGTAGTACTTCACTAGTCTCCTTATCTTAGACTCGATCTCTATCAATCCCCTCTTAGAGTGTAGATCCTTTGGATGTTCTTCCAAATGCCTTAGGAGATTCACAGCCCTTCTCATCAGATTAAAAAGATCCTCGGGGATCTCAGGTGCAAGGCCGTGTTTCTCGAGGATCTTAGTTAGCTTAACGCCTATCACAGATCTCACTAGAGGAACTCCATATTGATCTCTAAGTATTAATCCGATCATCGACGGCATATATCCCATCTTACGGAGCTCAATAATAACAGTTTCTATTTCTTCGGGTCTCATCCTGACCCATTTCGGGGGTCCGGCCCTCACCGGTCTCGTAGAATGAGACTGCCCCTTATCCCTCTTTCTATTCAAATAAACACCACTATTAAAAATGCGCGAGGAAATAAAAATTTATAAAAGGTATGGCTAAAAGAAATCTGAAGATCCTCTATTAGATCCTCTATTACTGAGCCTTGGTCTCTGCCTTACTCTCAACTGTGGATACTGACGGCAGTTCTGGGAAGCTCTCCTTCATCCTCTGCTCGGCAACTATCCTCGCCTCCTCCAAGATCTTCCTGGCTTCTGGTGAAGAGTACGTAGCCTCTGTGAAGCCAACACCTAGGCCCTCACCAGTCTCTGTCACTACCTCCCTCAGGCTCTCCTCAAGCTCTATCATCTCATATGAGAACTCCGGCATTATACCTCTAACGAGTCCTCTGAGCTCCTTGACCACACCAACTATTGGTGCGAGCTGCACGAAAGCCTCGCCCATGAGAACAACTGTCTCGATCCTCATAGAGATCTGCTCTAACGCTATCTGCACTATAGTTAGCTGTTTAACAGCCTTCCTTATCTCTGCTATCTCATTAGCAAGCATCGTGGCCCTTGTGGTGTCTTTAGATATCAGGGCATCAACAACTCTTTCGAAGAGGACCCTGTCCCTCTCCTTCATCCTCTCCAGCTGGACGCCTATCTTGCTAGCAAGGTTCTTTATCTTATAGTTTGTCATTAACAGCCTATACTTAATAGGCTCCCTCTTAGCGAAGGTCTTTCTCAGCTTCTCCCCGACGCTCTCTCCTCCCTCCCATCTCTTGGCTATGTCAGCTATACCAGCCATCTGACCCACACGCCTCAAATTATATGCTATATCTCGATATGGTATATAAGCTAGAGCCTCAAACAGGCTTTAGATCCTTGTATATAGTAGTAATAATCCCGAGCGTTATTGCTCCCATATCCTAGAGACCTCCAGAGATCTCTATCACGGAGCCCGTAATATAGGGGGTCTTAGTATTAATAATAGCTCTTATAACCTCCGCGATCTCGCCGGGATCTGCGGGTCTTTTAAGGGGCACTGTATCCTTAATTGCTTTTAATAGCGTTTCACCAATTCCGTGCTTATATACCCATGAAGGGGCGATCGTAATAACCCTTATCCCCCTAGGTGCTAGTATCTCGGCTAGTTGTTTAGTTAGATATGTTATTGCGACTTTTGATGATAGATATGCTGGAGAAGGTCTCAACCCCTTATAGATCCTATGGTTTCTGGTTGCGGTCAAACAACCCATATTTATTATTGTACCCCCTTTCTCCATGTATTTGGAAGCTTCTAGGGATAACATGTATGGTGCTATGGTATTCACCACAAATATCTCTAGCCATTTATCCAGAGTTATTTTCCAGGGGTCTGTGTCATCCCAAACACCTGCACTATTTATGAGAACGTCTAGACCGCCTAGGCATGAAGAGCTACTTGCTACTGCTGCTTTTGATGACTCTAGATCCCTCAGATCAGCGGTATATATACACTTAATTCTTTCAGCACTAGATCCCACGGATCTCACTAGCTCGCGAAGCCTTGAATCGCTTCTGCCTATGATAGCCAGGCTGTGCCCCTCTTCCACAAGGGTCTCGGCGATCTTTCTTCCTATGGTTCCTGTAGATCCTAGTAATATGATCTTACGTGCCAACTATCCATACCCATCTAGACTTATATTCTTCCTATCTATAAGATAAATCTGGGGATCTTGTCCCGAATAGGTGCTCCTAAGTGACTAGGTTAGCAGTGATAGACTATGAGTCTTGCCACCCGGATAAATGCGGTGGCATGCCCTGTGTAAGATTCTGTCCAGTTAATAGAGGAGGAGTCATCGCGATCGAGCCTAGCGATGCTAGGAAGGGAAAGCCTATTATATATGAAGCTACATGTATAGCGTGTGGCATTTGCGTTAAGAAATGCCCCTTTGACTCGATCTATATAGTGAATCTTCCTGATGATCTTGAGAAGAAAGTTATGCATAGATATGGGGAGAATCTCTTCAAGCTATACGGGATCCCAACACCTGTTCAGGGTAAAATAATAGGGATCTTGGGGAGGAATGGTACTGGAAAATCAACAGCTCTCAAGATCCTTTCGGGAGAGATAGTTCCAAATCTTGGGAACTATAGGGATCCCCCTAGCTGGGATGATATATTGAAGAGGCTCAGAGGCTCAGAGGCCTATAACTATTTCAGAAAGCTGGTCAATAAGAAGCTAAGGGTTATACACAAGATCCAGAGTATAGAGGCAATACCGAAATATGTTAAGGGGGAGGTTAGGCAGATAATATCGAGGATAGATGAACGCGGAATAGGGAAAGATGTTGTAGAATACTTCAACATGCATGGCATGATCGAGAAGAACGTGAGAGAACTTAGCGGGGGAGAGCTTCAGAAGCTAGCTATAGCTGCAGCCCTGCTTAGAGAAGGGAACGTATATCTATTCGACGAGCCATCCTCATACTTAGATGTGAGGGAGAGGCTGAGGCTTTCCCTAGCTATAAGGGATCTAGTGCCTGGAAACGCTTATACCCTAGTAGTAGAGCACGATCTAGCAGTGCTTGACTATGTGTCTGACTATATAGTAATTACATTCGGAGAGCCAGGGGCATATGGATATTTCTCTAAGCTCTATGGGACAGGGGCTGGGATCGGGCATTTCCTCAGGGGCTATTTACCATCTGAGAATATGAGGATAAGAGAAACCGAGATCATATTCACCAGCAGATCTAGAGGGGAGGCTTATACACAGCAGAAATCTGATACTCTTCTAGCAGAGTGGAGCAACCTGGTAAAGAGGCTTGGAGACTTCCAGCTGAAGATGCAAGAGGGTAGAATATATATAGGGGAGGTAATAGGGATAGTTGGCCCCAATGCTATTGGAAAAACAACATTTGCGAGGATCCTTGCTGGAGAGTTGGAGCCTGATGAAGGCTATGTAAGCACAGTTGCCCTGAGAATCAGCTATAAGCCTCAGTTCCTCTCACCAATGATCTTCGAGGATGGCTCCCTCTCGGTTGAAGAGCTTCTTAGAAAGACCTCTCCAGAAGCTCTTAACCAGGATTCATGGATATATAACGATGTGGTTAGAAAGCTCGGGATAATCAGGCTATTATCCAGAGAGATCTCTGGGCTAAGTGGTGGTGAACTTCAGAAGGTCGCAATAGCTGTAGCCCTTTCGAAGGATGCGGATCTATATCTACTGGATGAGCCCTCCGCCCATATAGATGTTGAGGATAGGATAACAGTTGCTCGAGCTATTAGACGTGTTATAGAGAATAAGAGAAGGGCTGCCATAGTCATCGAGCACGACGTATCTATTATAGATTTCATAGCAGATAGGCTCCTCGTATTCAAAGGCGACCCTGGGAGGGAGGGATATGCAGAGTCTCCTGCAAGCATTAGAAAGGGTATGAATAGCCTGCTATCCTGCCTGGGTGTGACTTTTAGAAGAGATCCTAGGACTAAAAGGCCAAGGATAAATAAGCCCGGTAGCTACCTAGATAGGTATCAAAAAAGCGTAGGTGAGTATTACTATGAACCTCCTGAAGAGATGAGCGAAGCTATTGAAGAAACACGAGGCTAATATAACTATTGATCTGCTAAACTCTTCCCAATAAATATTTTGAAATTAAAAATTTTGCATTAATATCTATCGTCTCCGCATTATCTCTTGGGAACTATTTTTCTCTCTTCCTCAGCCCTAACCTTCACTATGCCCATAAACACTGCACAGCTGACACAGTAACACTTAGTAACGGGATACCTAGCTATTAACGCGCCTTTCTTCTCTAACTCCTGAGCTAGCTGAGGATCTACTGGGGCATATGTTCTTGTAATGCATATAGCCTTATCCTCTGGAACAAGCCTACCACATTGATCGCATTGTATCCTCTCTACATATCCCTTAGATCCTTTTCTCCTACCCCTACTCTCTCTCTTCTTAGGCATAGACTGCCACCTATTACCTCGACTTTCCGACCAGAGATACTAACGCGTAGGAGTATAAATACATGCATATATAACCTCCTCGCATGTCTCGAGTCGTCATTGCCCCTCATTCCTTGGCTAGGCTAATAATCAATGTCTATACAGGTTTATGCGTTACCCTGCTAACGGTACTCGATGGTGTCTCCAAATGCTTGAATTTCTATTAGAGGGACTGCACTTCGGTGTGAGATCACTAGTTTCACTCACACTACACGGGCCCTGACCGAGCCCAACGCCACGGGCCTTCTATCTGAGGATAGGTATTTAAGCTATTGTTTATAGCAGCTACCACTACATATCTCCCTCAACAACCACCTTCTTACCAAGAATCCTAAATCTCAACTCACTACCCAGCCACCATAGAGGTACCTATATAGCTGTTTATGGTTTCTATATTGAAGCTTAACCCAGCCTCTATGGGTTCTCAACTTACCATCCCAAGCCCTAATCTTGGTTATCAGAGTAGATTATCTCGACCCTGTTAACCTTCTGCTTGTCTGTATATGTTCTACCTTTTTTCCTGCGCTCTCTAAAAGCCTTGGCCCTTCTAACAGCATCTCTATAGGATCCCTTAATAACCCTTGTTGGCATCCAAGGATACTGATCCCTATACCTCTTGTAGAAAACCCTATGCAATGCCTTCTGGAAAGCATTATGTTTAACTGCTTACTAGATCATCCCAATATACACATTCTCAATTTCCCTGAGAGCTCTCCTAGCAAACCTGTTGGCGTGGTACTCAAGAACCTCGGTTTTAGTCAGAGCCTTTAATAGCTCCTCTAACACACCTCACTACCTCTCTGTACTTCTTAGACCTCCTGCCATAGATTCTTGAGGCAAGAGATTCTACTATCTCTACAAAGTCCTCTACAAGCTCCTGAAGATATTCTTTAGGCTCTTCCTGAAACGCTACATACAAGTCTATTCCGAAAACGCTGAACAGCGTCTTTAGGTACTCAAAGCCGAATCTCGTTAACCTATCTCTATATGCAACTACAACTGCCTGTATCTCCCTCCTCCTAGCCATCTCAACAAGATTCTTCAAACCATCCCTATCTTCCCTCAAACCACTCGCAATGTCCGTGACAACAACGTGCTCGGCATTTGGAAAGTTCTTAAAAACCCAGAGCTTTAATGCCTCAACCTGTCTCTCAAGATCCTCCTTCCGAGCATTTGGAGAGACCCTAGCATATATTGCCATACGCCTAACCCTCTCAACACCACCAAGAACCCTCCCAACTTCACTATAAGGAATCCTCCACCTACCATTAACATTGTAAGCCACAATCCTACCACTCTTAATCCACTTAATCACAGCGATCCTCGAAACGCCCAAAAGCTTTGCAAACTCCCTAGTACTAAGATAGCGTTCCTCCATACCAAGCCCTCCAGTAATTATAAGTATCCATTTATATTTAAATTTATCGTCGGTTTAGTAACAGTTTTTGAAACATGCTCGGTACTTAAAAGATAATGAACGCAGCCCGCAATAAAGGAGGCGAGATTATTAGTTGTAGCTAGGCTAGTAAGTCTTCGCAATCCTTGCTATTGTTCTAGCTTTGCCACCGCATATTGGGCATCTCGCTTCCCCGAGATTGGGGATCTCTAGAGGTGTGCCGAGCATCTTGCTAGCCCCGGTCTTTTCTACAAGTTCTATAGCACACCCTTCTCTCCCACACCAGGGTATCTCAACTATACCGGCTTTCGAGGCTATGATATTTGTAGCTTCCTCTAAGGTATTCACGAACCTTACCTGTGATTTGAAGTCTCTCCAAGCTTTTTCCTTGATGCTCCTCTCAATATTTTCTAGCGTCTCTTTTACTTTCTCTACTAATTCATTTTTAGACACTACAGATCTTTTGAAGCTATCCCTCCTAAATATAGTAGCACTGTTACTCCTAAACTCTCTAGCCCCCACTTCAACCCTTAATGGGACGCCTTTTATTTCATAATAATAGTATTTCTCGACAGGCTTCTTCTCTGTGTCTAGATCTACTATAGAGGAGATCCCAGCTTCTCTAAGCATTCTTTCTATATCCTCTGCATACTTCCAAATTTTCTCGGTCTCCTCATCACTCTGGGATGGGATCGGTATAACCGCTACCTGGATCGGTGCTATGCTTGGAAGAATAATAGCCCCCCTATCATCTCCATGTATAGATATTAAGGAAGCCACGACCCTATCAGAGATCCCATAGCTAGTTTGCCATCCATAGTCCTGAGAGCCGTCTCTCTTATGTATTATAGTCTCAAATACTCTTGTAAAAGTCTGGCCCAGATGATGTACAGTACCTATTTGGAGAGCCCTTCCATCAGGCATAAGCGTGTCAAATGCTATCGTGTATACAGCTCCAGGGAATTTATCCCATTCAGGTCTCTTGGATATTATATATGGTATTCCAAGTCTGTCGAAGAACTTAGCATAGATCTCCATAGCCTCTCTAACCTGTTTATCTGCATCTTCGAAGCTGTCATGGAGCGTGTGGGCCTCCTTAAAAGTTGTGACCTCCCTCAGCCTTAGCATGGGTCTCGTAGCCTTGGTCTCGTATCTAAATATACTCACAACCTGGTAGAGCTTCTTAGGTAGTTGCCTATAGCTCTTATACCAAAGAGTCTCCATATACGTTATAGCAACCTCGCTCGTGGGCCTCAATGCCAGTTTAACGTCGAGAGGATCTAGACCCCCATGGGTTACCCAGTAGACTTCGTCTTCGAATCCCTTAATATGCTCCCCCTCCTTTTTGATCATATCCTCTGGTATTAGGAGAGGAAGCAGTATCTCCTCGTGCCCGGTCGAGTTAAGAAGATCCCTTAGAATGCTGAGAACCTTCTCCCTTATTTTAAATCCATATGGCGTCCACACACCCATACCCTTAACAGGGTATCTGCCGTAGTCATAGATCTCTGCAGCTGATATAACCCAGTCAAACCATCTTCCAAAACTGTCCCCCGTCTTTGTAGGCGGCTTCTCCACAGCATATCCCCTAGATATATGTTCTTCCTGAGGAATTATAGATATTAGATATTCATCAGCGATCTAGCGGATAGAGCTTCTAAGCCCTTATCTATTTCTTTCTCTAAGGAACAGAGCTCTTACATAAAATAATATTAAAATATATAAAAAGTACATACACACACATCTATTATCCATAATTCTATACCTCGGGTAAAGGCTTGGCAAGGCATCGTTAGGAGTTGAGATTATGAAGATTGAATATATTTACCTCCAATTCTTTTCAGATTCAGAGAATTATGGGAGGGTAAGAGGGGTTTGGAAGAGGAGGGAGAAGGCGGACCTAGGATAAGCATCATAGATACTCTGAAGGTAATCCCACCTCCGTCGATGCTTAGGGAGAGTAAGAAGAGGCAGATATTAGAGAAAAGGATCAGGGTGAGGAGAGCTGAAAATGTTGAAGAGGGTAAGGCTAGAATAAGCCCTCTACTAGCAAGGGAGATAGGGGTGAGCGATGATATGGTCGAGATAGTTGTGGCTGGTAGAAAGAGTATACAGCTTTCACCAGTGATCGATGAAAAGGTACCCCAGAACGAGGTCTGGGTAAATGCTGAAATGCTAAAGACACTTGGTATAGCAGATAACACGATAGCTACTATAAAGAGGATTGCTAGAAAATGAGTAGAGATAGTCTTGGTAAAACGCTGCACATTGTTCTAAGCGAGTTGGAAGAAACAATCAACACCCATATAAAAGCGTTAAGGGCTCTTAAGATCGCATGTATAAAGCTGAAAAAAGGTGAGCATGTCGAGAAACACCTCGAGAGCAGGATAAAGGCTATAAAGAGGATTAGAAACGAGATCATGAAGAGTCTAAAGAGTTTTGAGGAAAGTAAGGAGCCGGTTGACGAGGAGCTGGCATCCGAAATAGTTGCAATGGTTGTCTATATAGAGATGAGCGCTATTAAAGACGAGAAGAGATATCTACTAATAGCAAAAAAACTTTTGGAGAAGACAGGCTCTAGGCTAGATATAGAGGAAGATCTTATAGATTTGGAAGAAATATCAAGATCAGCTAAAAAAATCATAGAGAAATATACAAATTTCAATTCCATAGTAGATCATCCCTAACGCCTTGGGGCTCCCATCCAAGGTCTCGGGGCTTCAAAGGTCATAGCATCCCGAGAGTATCCATATATACACCACACTAAGGTATCGCCTTATCATCAAAGTAGTTAAGGGTTAGAGGATTATAAGCTTAAGCCCAACATTTATCCTCATCATACGCATAGATCACCAATAAGTAACCAGAGATATTTGTATTTATCAATAAACTTGTAACAGCTTTGCCCCTGTTCTGAAGGACAGGGTTTGCCCCTTGCCAATGTCAAAGGTTATAAGACCCCTTTTGTTTTCTATATTTGGAGCCGGGTCGTCTAGCGGTCAAGGATGCGGGGCTTTGGACCGCGCCGCCCCCTACCTCCTTATCTCCACTCTTATCATTGGGGGTCTAACAGGTTCATAGGATCTTCCGACTCCTAGGTAGAATTTTCCAAACATTTCATAGAGATGTAGCCTTAGTGTGTGTGCAAATGCTACTATCGATTCTAGGCCTATATCTAGTAGGTTACCTACCGCATAGAGGATCCATGCTGGTAGTGATATGACCCCGCCAGCGTCTATCATACCTTTAACTGGCTGGTAAAAGGCTATTATTATTGCTATGTGGGCTAGAGCTATCCCCATGATCCTTAGATAACTAATAGTATTGCCTATTAATATAATTATATTATCAAAGAACTCCATGAAACCATTAGTGAGCCTCCTAATCCCATGTCCTACACCATGTCTAATCGATTCCATGGCAACCTCGCCTAGAAGAGTCCATATCAACCCTGCGATTAGAATGCCTCTAATTATATCTGGTTCTAGACCCCCAGGCGAAGGTGTTATATTGGCTAGATATCCATATGTCTGCCCTGCTTTCTCGATTTTGTGGTATCTGAAGAGCGGGGCTGCGACTGATAAGAATAACAAGAATCTTGGGAGATCCCTAACTATAATCTTCTCATAATCTCTCTCTAATAAAGAGTTAACAATTCCCAACAATGTTGATAGTACTAGTGTAGCTCCACCTATTCTTAGCGATAGGAATATGAGAGACATTAGCGCCTCAACTATAGCGCCCTCACCTCCTTCCTTACCTATAGGCACCGCTAGAGGAGGTTCTATATGAAATAGATTCTTAAATATATACTCAATATAATTCGAAACCGGGGTCGCTGGCCCGAAGAACTCTCCAGAGAGGATCCCTGCAATGATGGCCGCTATTGATACATATATCACGAGTTCTCCTAACTCCCTATATGATCTATTATCTCTGCCGAGTATCTTGTAAAATATGATCCCGGCTATTAAGAGCACAAGCCCGTGACCCATATCAGGGAACATGAGACCGAATATAAGGGGGAAGGTTATTGCCGTTATATAGATTGGAACTACCTCTCTATAGCTCGGTGGGCCGTAGAGTTCAGAAACCATTTTAAATGTTTGGAGCCTAGTGGGTACAGAATACTTCGATGGAGGCTCCTCATCTAGATCCCTTTCAAGTCTGCTAATTTCTTTAACCTCTATGATGGCTCTATCGCCAAGTCTCTTTCTTATTATCTCGAGGGAGCTCTCTACGGCACTCTTGGGAATATAGCCCTCTAGGAGGACATATCTACCCTTATCCCTAGATCTCGTGAGTATGTAGAGTGCCTCCTTAACTGTATTGAGCCCTGCATAGGTTTCCATGAATTTTCTCGATATCTCTCCATAGATCTTGGCTGCGCTCTCCCTTATCCTGTCTAATTCTAGCTTAGTTTTCTCAAGCTCTTTTCTCAAGCTCTCTGAGAGTATTTTTAGGTTTAGGGGATAGCCCTTCGGGATCTCTATCTCTTTAGCCTTTTCCTGCCTTGCTATCTCCTTAATCTCTTCATCACTTTTCCTGGTAACTATTAATGCTACGCTGTTATTCTCATCAAGGGGACTCACTACCGCTAATTCTAAGCCTGTTTTCTTTTCGACAGATTCTAAGAACCTGTTTATTCTCTCACTCTGTGTCACGAATATATATGCCTTCAAGATCCTACCATTTACCAGCTCTTCTATGTTAGCGTCTATATCGCTAAGAACACTTATCACTTGAGCTATAGGCTCAAGATTGTTGATCTTATCCTGTAGATCCCTAGCCCCTCGATAGAGATCCTCAAATCTCTCGTCAATCTCTTTCATAGTCTGGAAAAGCCTTGAAGAGATCTCAAACCACCCCTCCCCCTCGAGGATAGCTTCTTGATCAATATCGATCTCATTACCTCTAACACCTGCAAGCTCCATATATTGTTCTAGCTTGGATATACCCTCTCCTACGGCAGGCATTATGATCCTCGCCTTCTCAGAGGCCCTCCCCTCCCCTAGTCGTGATACCGGTTGAAATGATCCTGTCTCTATCAGCGAATATACAGCTAGATCCAGATCTCTCCTCGAAACCAGGAGGGAGATTCTGATCATTTTCTCCGGCAGAAGCACTTATTGCACCTCTTAAACTCCACATATATTCTGTATAAACCAAGCTTATTTATTTAGAGAGAAGAAAACAATGGGGAGCTCATGAGGAGGGGAAGGATAGTGGTTCTCGGAGATAGATATGTTACAAATGCCTTTGGCATGCTCGGTGTTGAGGGTTTTGTTGTCGAGAACGCGTCTGATGCAGAAAAGCATCTGAAAGCTCTAGCTAAGTCTGAGGATATAGCTCTAATAATAGTGACTAAGGATGTTGCAGACATGGTGCAGGATGTTATCGACAGAATCTCCACGACACCTAGGGCGCCTGTGATAACAGTTATACCGAGTCTTTCAAGCGATGTAAAGCCTATAGATGCAGCATCTCTTCTGAAGAAAGCTCTGGGCGTTGGGTGAGTGCTATGACGGAGATCTATAGGATCTATGGGGATCCCAAAAAGATCGTTGAGGAAGTGAGCTCTGAGATGCTAGAGAAGCTAGAGAAAATGTTTGGAGAGCTGAAGAGTAGCATAAAAAAGGATCTAGAAGATCTCCTAAACAAGAAAGCTCTGGAGCTAAGATCAAAAATAGATGAGAGTATCAAGAGATATCAAAGTGCCATTGAGAGCAAAAGATCTAAGATAGAGGTTGAGCTGAAGAAGATAGCTGAGCAGAGACGCGAGACGTGGATCAGCAAGGCTGTTGAGGAGATCAAGGAAAGATTTATTAAAGAGCTCCTAAACAACAGAGATCTATATAGGGATTTCCTGAAAAAGTCTATTGAGACGGTTCTAGCCTTAGAGAGCGAGGTGCATATAGAGACTAACCATGTATCGGCAAACCTCGTTAGAGAGATCATCGATGAATTAGGGGTTAGGGATAGGGTTAAATCTATATCAGGTGAGCTAAAGATCAGCGGCGGCTTCATAGCATTTTCAAAGGATAGAAGTGTTAGATATAATTACACGCTAGAACACGTGATAGAAGCCAGTTTATACGAACTTAAAGTCAGGATATCTAGAATATTGTTTGGGTGAGCCTATGGAAGAGAGAAGAGGAAGGATCACTAGGATCAGCGGTAGCCTAGTAGTAGCTGAAGGCATTCCAAAGCCCCAGATGTACGAAGTAGCTGAAGTAGGGGAGCAGAGACTCGTTGGGGAGATTGTAAGAATAGACGGCGATAGATCATATATCCAGGTATATGAATCCACATCAGGCCTAAGACCCGGAGAACCTGTATATGGCACTGGGTCCCCACTATCTGTGGAGCTCGGGCCAGGTCTCGTTGGACAGATTTTTGATGGAATACAGAGGCCTCTTAAAAGAATAGCTGATATAGCTAAAAGCATCTTTGTGGCTAGGGGAATAAGGCTAGAAGCAGTTCCCAGGGATAGGAAATATTTCTTCACACCGTCAAAAGAATTTAGGCCGGGCGACAAGGTCGAGCCAGGGGATGTGATTGGGTATGTCGAGGAGACGCCCCTCATAAGGAATGCCATAATGATACCCCATGGCGTGAGGGGGAGGATCATTGAGATAGCCTCTGAGGGTGAATACACAGTCGAGGATCACATAGCATACGTTGAAGAGAATGGTGAGAAGAGGGCTGTCAAGATGTTAAGTAGATGGCCTGCTAGGAAGCCGAGGCCCTTTAAGGAGAAGCTGGAGCCTGAGCTCCCTATGCTGACAGGGATGAGGATTATAGATACTCTATTTCCAATGGCTAAGGGCGGCACAGGAGCCATACCCGGGGGGTTCGGTACAGGGAAGTGCGTTCCACCTAATACGCCAATACTACTAGCGTCAGGCGAGCTTGTTACAATCAAGGAGTTATACGAAAGAGTGAGAGACAAGGGTGTTATAGTCGAGAGTAGCGAGGAGGAAGAGTTAATAGACATCTCAAGCCTAGGTCTCAGGATATTGACCTTCAACGGTATAAGACTAAGGGAAGCTCCTGTGAACTACATCTACAAAGGTAAATCCAGGTATATGGTCAGGATTAGAACTAGATCTGGTAGAGTGATAGAGGTCACACCACCCCATAGGCTCCTTAAGCTAAGCGAGGAGGGATACATAGTTGAGACCCCAGCAGCTGAGCTAAGAAGGGGAGACCAGCTAGTCATACCCAGATACCTCCCCATTGAGGGTAAGCCACAACTCCTCGATCCCTACGAGCTAGGATTAGATGATGCAACTGTGGGAGACGAGGAGGATTTGAAGCGGATACAGGAGCTTATCAGGGTGTTAGTGTATAGACTTGGTGGCTACAAGAGAGCATCTGAAACCTTAGGTATCAACGAGAAGACCTTAAAGCAGATAGTCAAGGGTAAGACTAGGCCTAGGTTAGGTCTCGTTAGGAGAGTGTGCGCGTTGCTAGGAGTAGAACCGCTAAGACCAAGGATTCTCGGGTTACCTAGGAGTGGGATCTCGGTAAGGGTGCCCGAGCACCTAGATGAGGATCTTGCGGAGTTACTAGGACTAGTAATATCTGATGGTATGGTGACTGACAGGACTGTAAGGTTCTTCAGTAACTCGGAGGAGCTGAGAGCTAGATTCAAGGAGCTAGTATACAGGGTCTTCGGAGTCATGGCTAGGGATGAATCGTTTAGAACGGTCAAAGGCGTCATAGTGAACTCTAAGCTAGTAGCTAGGATACTTAGAGCATTGGGAGTACCCTCTAGGAGAAAGTCCCAGGAGGCGGTAGTCCCACACTTAATACTAAGATCCCCTATAAACGTGGTGAAAGCCTTCCTAAGAGGCTACTACTTAGGAGACGGGAGCTTTGCAAGGAACGAGGTCGAGATAACAACAGCATCTAAGTGGGTAGCAGTAGGCCTAGCTTACCTACTAGCTAGGCTAGGCATAATATATACCATAAGGGAGAAGAGGGTATACGGCAGAATCTACTATAGGATTATAATAACGAGTAGAGATGAGATAGAGAAGTTCTTAGAAGCGATATCGGCTGAGTGGACCATGGGCTTAAGTAAGATCCTCAGGATAGCATTGTATATATCAAGTAAGAGGCAGGATAGGAAGGTCAGAGATGCCGTGAGGATAGAGCCACAGGTAATACCAGGGGCTGTACTTGCGGTCTCAAAAAGAATCCTAGAGCAAGCGAGGATTAATACAAAGAACTACGCTATAGTAGGCGAGAGAGTAGGCGCGGCAAAACTAATGCTGCTAGCACAGCTAACCGAGGATAGTGTGCTACGCTCCATAGCTGGGGCGTTAAAGTATGTGGCTTTCGATGAGGTGGAAAGTATAGAGGTCATTGAGGGGGACTTCAACGTATACGACGTCACAGTACCTGGGACTCATAACTTCGTAGGAGGCGAAGTACCAGCTATACTCCATAACACTGTGACACTACACTCGCTAGCTATGTGGAGCGATGCTAGAGTTGTGATATATATTGGATGCGGTGAGAGGGGTAACGAGATGACCGAGGTCCTTGAGAAATTCCCAACATATAAAGATCCTTGGAGTGGGAGACCCTTAATGGAGAGGACTATTTTGATAGCAAATACAAGTAACATGCCGGTATCTGCTAGAGAGGCTAGCATCTATGTAGGGGTCACCATGGCAGAGTACTATCGCGACATGGGCTATGATGTCCTTTTAGTTGCAGATTCAACCAGTAGATGGGCAGAAGCCTTGAGGGAGATAGCTGGCAGGCTCGAGGAGATGCCAGCCGAGGAGGGCTATCCAAGCTATCTTCAGAGCAGACTTGCAGAGTTCTATGAGAGGGCTGGCAGGGTTGTGACTCTTGGTAGGCCTGAGAGGGTTGGGTCTGTCACACTAGTAGGGGCTGTATCTCCCCCAGGGGCCGATTTTACAGAGCCTGTGACAACCCATACTAGGAGGTTTATAAGGGTCTTCTGGGCTCTAGATACTGCTCTAGCCTATTCAAGGCACTATCCCGCTATAAACTGGATCACTAGCTACTCAGCTTATGTAGACACGGTAACAGGTTGGTGGGCTAATAATGTTGCAAAGGATTGGAGAGATCTGAGAGACACTATATATGCCATCCTCCAGAGAGAGAACGAGCTGAGAGAGATCGTAAGACTCATAGGGCCGGAGAACCTGGCGGAGCCCGATAAACTGGTAATGGATATAGCTAGGATAATTAGGGAGGGGTTCCTGAAGCAGAACGCATATGACAGGATCGATGCTTTTGCATCCCCACAGAAGCAGGTTATGCTCATGAGGGCTATCGTGAGCCTCTATAGAAGTGCTAAGAAGCTGGTAGATTCAGGGGTTAGCGTTAAGACTATAAGGGAGAAGACACAGGATCTGGTGACAGAGCTTATAAAGGCTAGATTCACAGTATCTAATGAAGAGCTTAATAAGTTGGAGGAGTTAGAGAAAAGGATCTTGGATAGGCTTGGAAGCATAGCGGGGGGATCTTGATGGGCATGCAGATCTCTCAATATAGAGAATATGAGACTATTAAGGAGATCAGAGGCCCTCTAGTGATAGTTGAGAGAACCAGTGGAGTAGCCTTTGACGAGCTAGTAGAGGTTGAGCTACTAAGTGGAGAGAAGAGGAGTGGGAGGGTTCTCGAGGTTGGCATGGGCTATGCAGTTATACAGGTTTTTGAAGGTACAACAGGGATCAGCACCAGAGGTACTAAGGTCCGCTTCTTAGGAAAAACCATGGAAACCCCTGTTTCAGAAGCGATGCTAGGTAGGGTCTTCGATGGGCTTGGAAGACCCCTAGATGGAGGCCCCCCTATCCTGGCCGAGGATAGGAGAGATGTCAATGGCTCTCCAATAAACCCGGCCTCAAGAGCCTATCCGGAGGACTTTATACAAACAGGAGTTTCAGCTATAGATGGTATGAACACCCTCGTGAGAGGTCAGAAGCTACCAATATTTAGTGGGGGCGGTCTTCCACATAATATGCTTGCAGCCCAGATAGCTAGACAGGCTACTGTTAGGGGTGAGCGGGAGGAGTTCGCTGTTGTATTCGCTGCGATGGGGATTAAATATGATGAGGCCCTCTTCTTTAGAAAGTTCTTCGAAGAGACGGGGGCTATAAAGAGGGTGGCTATGTTTATAAACCTTGCCGACGAGCCTGCCATGGTTAGGCTTATAACCCCGAGGATGGCTCTAACCTTGGCTGAGTATCTAGCCTTTGAGAGGGATATGCATGTCCTCGTGATTCTAACTGATATGACCAGCTACTGCGAGGCTCTCCGAGAGATCAGCTCGGCTAGGGAGGAGGTTCCTGGTAGGCAGGGCTATCCAGGATATATGTACTCGGATCTTGCTTCTATCTATGAGAGAGCTGGTAGGGCTATCGGGAAGAAGGGGTCTATAACCCAGATGCCGATATTAACCATGCCTGCTGATGATATAACACACCCGATCCCAGATCTAACAGGCTATATAACAGAGGGGCAGATAGTCCTCGATAGAGGGCTATATAATAGGGGTATATACCCACCTGTTAATGTGCTTATGAGCCTCTCGAGGCTTATGAAAGAAGGTATAGGGGCGGGCAAAACTAGAGAGGATCACGGTGATGTGAGCAACCAGCTCTATGCATCCTACTCCAGGGGGCAGGAGTTGAGGAGCCTTGCAATAATTGTTGGTGAGGAGAGCCTTTCCGAGACGGATAGGAGATACTTAAGATTTGCAGACGCGTTTGAGAGAAGATTTCTCTCACAAAGCTTCTACGAAAACAGATCTATTGAGGAGACCCTAGATATAGGATGGGAGGTACTCTCAGTACTACCTGAGAGCGAGTTAACAAATATAAAGGATATATATATAGAGAAGTATCACCCGAGGAAGAGGGCTAAGGGTGCTTAAAACGGTATGGCTATAGATCCCAGATCGGTGCTTCCCACAAAGATTAACCTGATAAACCTAAGGCGAAGCTATGCAACAATAAGAAGGATTAGAAGGGTTCTAGAGGATAAGAGGGAGGTGCTTCTCTTAAATATTAGAATAGCTATAGAGGAGTTTACGAGGCTACAGAACTCGGTTAGAGAGAAGCTTAGAAAGGCGTACGAGAAATACTCGATAGCAGTCTCACAGGCAGGATTGATTGGTTTAAGAAGCATTGAGTCCTCAGTTCGGAAGACCGCTTCAGTACTCATAGGCGAAAGAGCGGCCTTCGGCATAAAGATACCTGTTTTAAGCCTTGATAAGGGGAGCGTCCAGAAGCCAGAGTACCCGCCGGCTACGACCCCGTATAGTCTTGACATATCTATAGATCTTCTGCGAGAGGCTTTAGAGGAGATCGTGAAACTCGCAGAAGCGGAGGCGACCCTTAAGAGGCTTATAGAGGAGCTTAAAAGAACCCAGAAGCTTATAAACGCGATAGATCATCTCATACTGCCGAATTATGCAAATGCGATTAAGAGAATTAGAAGTGTATTAGAGGAGAGGATGAGAGAAGAGTTTATAAGGTTAAAGCTTATGAAGAAAAAATTGATGGCGAGGGGGTCTGCGCGTGGCTGAGGATCTATTAAATAGGTTTGACGATATGATTGAGAGCAAGAAAAAAGCCGTTGAGGAGGAGATGGAGAGAATATTGGGGGAAGTACTTGAGAGGAGAAAGAGTGAGGTCATTTATACCAGGGATAAAGCTTTAAAGCAAATTATGCAATTAATTAAAGCGGGAACTTGATGACCAGGGGGTCTTTGAGAAGCACATGGATTATATATAGTACTGGAATCTCCACAGCAGCTGCAATATCTATAGCACTAGTGTTTTTGATCCAGATGGGGGCCTCCCAAACAACCGTGCTTCTACAGCAGCTGGAAATGCAGCAAGTAGCATTCAATGCAAAGGAGTTTGGTGAAAGGATGGGTAGATTCATAGGTGCTGGGCTTGCTCTAGGATTAGCTGGTATAGGTGCTGGAATAGCTGTAGGTCTAGCTGGTGCCGCTGCTATAAGCGCATTTACAGAGAAGCCCGAGGTCTTTGGAAGATCTTTCCTGATAGTGGTACTTGGCGAGGGAATCGCTATATATGGAATAGCTATTGCGATCTTGGTGCTAATACTAGGTGTGCCCTAGCGCTACACTTCTATTTTTATGTATTTATGTAGATTTTTAATTCTTAATATAAAACTTTTGGAGAGTGAGTAGATGTGGTTTTGAGAGCTAAAGAAGCTATGTGAAAAGGTTCTTTAGAGATGCTTGAGCTTATAAGGATGCACCTCTTACTTATAAGCATTCCAATAGTTGCTGGGCTCATAACATGGTATGTAAGGATCCTTCAAAAGGCTATAGACAATTATATGGAGTAATATTAGGTGGGTGCTTAGACTTCCAATACTGGTTAGGGTAGAATTGCTACATATCTAGTCCTCATCGATTACAAGTTATATATACATTCTAATGATTCCAAAGGACAGGGGACAATAAGATGCTTAGACAGGAGCTTATGAAGGATATTCCATATACATCACACACGTCGATGCTGCTATTAGACCTATATTTAATAATAAAGTCCTGAGGAAGACATATCTAAGTGGAGAAAAGGGGTATGATTGATAAAAGGTGAGTTAAGAGGATTAGGGGAAGAGGAACGCTGGAATATCTTAGAGAAGACTCTATATATGAGAATAGCCGAGAAAGCATTGAGTAAGAAAGTAGATCCTAGAATATGAGGAAGAGACGTCCCCCAACGCAGATTCATGGTTGAGACTTAGGGAGCAGGATTTCCAGCGCTTGAGCCTTTCACCAAACAATAACCTTACTTGAAGTCTGAACTCTGTGGAACTATACGCTTTAAACTCAGAACAACTTTTCTTTCGAATTTATTGTCGAAGGTTTTATATTGATATAGATAGGGTCTTTTTAATCGCTTCCACGGATAGCCCAGCTTTTTTTCCATTAATTATGGCTATTATATCTTCAATATCCATAACTCTTATCCTAGTTGCTGCCCACACGGTGCTGGGATCGAATGGGTAGGATGAGAGTGTTGCTTCGAGATATTTTCTAACAGTTTTCCTTACATGGCTAGCTATGTTTATGAGACTCTCTTCAAGACCTTTCTGTACTAGTTGTGCTCCATATATCTTTCTCAGTATATTTAGAGTATTTTCTTCTTCTCTATAGTTATATAGGTCTTCAATCTCTGTTTTGCTTATGTGGCATGCTATTTCGGACAGCTCTGCAGGGCTTATATATTCTCTAGCCTTATTCCTAGAGATTCTCATGGCTGCATGGATCAGTATGGAATCTATCTCTGGGCATATGAGTTTTGATAGTGAGGGATAGATCCTTATGATCTCTGAGAGATCTTTTATAGCGCCTATATCGGACGCTATTGAGACCGCTGATCTAGTTTCTATGTATTTTGATAGTATGTTATAAACATCGATAAAGTTGCTGAATCCTCTCTCTTTAAGATGGTCTAGAGCTTTCATAAACGATCGATCCTCAATCGCTACTTTATAGAACTCTCCAAGCCTGGTGCCTTCGAGGATCTTAAGATCCAGTGATGGTATCTCGCCCACTGCTAGAGAGATTAGTATCGATGATATAATCCTGTTCTCTAGGAAGAGTAGGCTATGCTCAGCTATAGATCTATAGTCCTTATCTATTATGACGAGGAGCGGGGATATAGATCTATATAGGCCTAGATAGAGAGATAGCTCTAAAAGCTCCTGATTTTCAATTGGGACACCCCTTATATACTGGTAATATGGTGTCTCTCTTAGGAAGCTCACAGCATCACTAGCGCTCTCAGCAGCTAGCATATCCTCAACAATATTTCTACTAAGCCTTCCAACATATACTATCCTAGCCCTTACAGAGGCATATATATCCCAAACCATCGCATCTCCTCTATAGATAAAGCAGTAATTCTTAAATATGATTAGAGTGCTGCCTATGATGCTAGCCATAGATCCAGATCAAACCATATTACCATAAATCAGAGAAGCGCTCTCATAGACCGTTAAAGCCGTATCAAGAAAACTGTTACAGGTCTTAAGCAATTTGTAGATTTTTCTGTAAATACTTCTAAATATTCTTATGACTGTGGGTAGATCTCAGCCCCGGAAATATTTAAACTATAGATCCTAATATTGTCGGTGACCATGGATTTCCGAAACCCGCAGAGGCTAGGAACTCTCTGGCAACAAGGGTGAAGCCACTACGGTGAGAGGGCCTAGGGCTGAACCTTTTTCATGGTAGTGGGGATGCTTTTATATTCTTTCATTATTAATTAATGGTTGGAGTGGAGGTTTAGGAACAAAGA
>JAVVGE010000011.1:0-36546 GCA_032249255.1 Desulfurococcales archaeon
TTCCCAAGGGATAGGTGGAATATCCCCTCCTATTCTTCCTATCAAGCTTGATCTTTGCGTGGGATGTCGGCTTAAAACCCCTAGCCAGTAGCTTGTAGAACTCCTTAGAAGGCTCTAGATCGAGGTGCACCCAGCCCCTATGGGTATTGATGGCAACACTTGTGAAGAAAATATTCTCAAAACCATTTATATTGATCTTCGTAGGGTTTACTAGTTTCCAAACATGATCATCAACTAGCCATAGACTAACACTATTGATCCTAGGCACTAGTATGCCTTCCATCATCTCAAGATCAACTTGATGCCGAGCTATCCCCCGGGATTTCCTCTATAGAAGTCCCACAAGTTTCTTATTCTTCAGATCCTTTTCCCCTAGGTTTAAGTACTTAACGATCTCATTGAAGATCTCTTCAGCATATTGTCCAGCCCTGTTCCTCCTAAGAGAGGATACCCTTTCAACAGCATCCTGGCATACTCCGTGAACATAGTGGGATGGGATATTTGGATAGATATTCCTCAGCTCTCGATACTTCCCATTCTTAAGCCTATAGTAATTCCCCATAATATTCCTAGATGCGTGAGGAAGCACATCTCCAAGCATCTTGCTATATATATATTCACGATCTCTTCCAATGCCCTGAACCCCTCCTAGATAACTGCTTTGAGGGTAGAAAAGCGGTTCTACTAACAAAGATCCTGTCGCCCGGCTTTGCAACCCAAATCCACTTCTCATCGCTCTTTTTCTTTCCCCTAGCCATTATTCCTGGACCTCTCTTTGTTCCTAAACTTTCACTCCAACCATCAATTAATAATAAACAAAATCAAAGCTTATAAATCTAACTCTTATCCATCAACTATGAAACAGCCCATTAAGATCTGCTCGATGATGTATTGGGCTCACTATAATTAGTGGCAGATCTTTGGCTATAGAGCTAGATCTCCTTAAAAAAGACATACATTAGGGGTTTGAAGCCCATGTTTGTGTAGAACTCCACAGCTATTTTATTCATTGGTGGAAATTCTGCTGATACTAGGCCTATTCCTCTTGACTTCAGGATCTTTATGAGCGATGATACTAGAGCTTCGCCTACGCCTCTTCTTCTATAGCTTGGGAGTACATATAGATCTGTTATCACACCTGTTATTAGCGGGTCATAGAAGATCCTGGATCTGATCTCAGCCCTTATAACACCCACGACCTTGCCGAGGGAGTCTGCTACTAGCATTATTATATCATCCTTATCTAATGATTCAGATACATATCTCCTCATGATCTCTGGCGCTTCCTGTCTAACCGTATATAGCGGGTCAAACTCTTCGTTAAGTTTTTTAAGCCTAAGTATCAGATCTGAGATCTGATCTACATCCTCTTTCCTCGCATGCCTTATAGAGTATTCGCCTTTCTCGGGTTCCATATAGTATCACCACCAAGATCTTATATATCCTGCCTTCATAAGTGCTTCATACTTAGCCCTAGACGAGAGTATAGTCTCTCTCACATCATTAAGGAGCTCTTCCCTCGAAACCGTGATCCTGCTGATCCCTAGCTCCATAGCCCTTACCCCAACCGCTACAGCTGTCTCTATATAGGCGTCCCACTCCTCCATAGTTGGTATTATATACTCTTCCCCAAGCCCCCTCTTCTCAGCATATCTAGCGAGGGTCTCGGCAAATGTTATTATCATCTCATCCGTTATCGCCTTAGCCCTTACGCTTAGAACCCCTCTAAACATTGCTGGAAACACAAGGCTATTATTAATTTGATTCGGAAAGTCGCTCCTACCGGTTGCAATGATCCTTGCGCCAGCTTCTCTAGCCTCCCATGGCCATATCTCCGGCACCGGGTTTGCGAGGGCGAATACGACTGGGTCTTTGTTCATCTCCTCGATCCACTCCTTCTTTATTATCCCTGGTCCTGGTCTAGAGGCTGCTATAACTACGTCAGCCCCTTTCATCGCTTCCCTTATACCCCCTTTTCTATGCTCTGCATTTGTCTTTATAGCTAGTTCGTACTTCCATGGGTTTTCGAACATGAGTTTGTCCATATCCTCTCTCTCACTATGAAGGATCCCTTTTGAGTCAACAAGGATAATGTTACCTGGCTTGGCACCGTACTTGATTACTATGTTTGCAGCAGCTATATTCGAGGCTCCGGCACCTATAAACACTATCGAGGTCTCAGAGATCTTCTTACCAACGAGCTTTAAGGCATTTATCAATCCAGCCAGGATCGCTGTGGCTGTCCCCTGCTGGTCATCATGCCAAACTGGTATACTGAGCTCTTTTCTAAGCCTCTCAAGTATGTAGAAGCACTTCGGGCTCTCTATATCCTCTAGATTTATACCTCCGAAAGCCGGTTCCAGGCTCTTAACAATCTCTATGAACTCCTCCCTATTCCCAGCCCTTATTGGTAGTGGGATCGCATCGACACCCCCGAGGTATTTGAAGAGGAAGGCCTTGCCCTCCATGACTGGGTAGCTAGCCTCGGAACCTATATTCCCCAGTCCAAGCACCCTTGAACCGTCTGTCACTACCGCAAGCATATTCCATCTAGATGTCAGGGTGAAGCTTAGATCGGGGTTCTTCGATATCGCCCTAGAGGGTTCCGCAACCCCCGGTGTATACCAGATCGCGAAATCCTGGAGGGATCTTACTGGGACTCTTGGGATAACCTCTATCTTCCCCCTATACTCTCTGTGGAGCCTGAGTGAGAGAGCGTACCACCTGTCGGTTGGTACTGAGCTACTCTCATCTGAGCCTAAGTATGGTGACAAGGAGATCCCCATAGAAGAACCCGTTTAAAAAATAAATATATTTATATCTAATTTCTGATATCTCTGGGCAGATATCTGTTCTCGCTCCTAGCAAACATAGTCGTCAGGGAGCTTAGCCCTGAAATACTTCCCAGTGTCCGGGCTCTTGAAGAGCCCTATCTTAACACCCTTTCTACCCTTTGGTGCTAGCGGCCACACCTTCTCTGGGGCTATCTCTACCTCTTTACCTGTTGTTGTATCTTTTACTTTAACTTTATTCTTACATACCATGGCATTTCCCACATAGAATCTATACCATGACCAATATAAAGGTTACCCCAACGTGTAAAGCTCCTTTATAAGGTAATGAGGTATTCCTTTTCCTTAAAGCCCTTTCCCGAGGTTCGTAGTGTAGTTTTATCTCCTCCCGAACCATCCAGCTATGGGAGCTATAGCTATGGGGGATTCTCTATTGCATTTCACATGGCCTCCACCTAGTAGGGGGGTGGAGCTTTCGATCCATATTCCCGCATCCCTAGTCTCGGTAGAGCACGGTATAGTGAAGAAAACATTTGTCATAGGTCTTGTTGCCAGGGCGTCAGCAATATTTAGGGTTGATAGGATAGCGGTGTATAAGGATCCTGGGTCAAGGGATTCAGATCTAGAGCTTGTTAGAAAGGTCTTGAGGTATATGTTATCGCCCCCATATCTCAAGAAAAGGTTATTTGGTATCGATAAGGATCTCAGGGCTGTTGGCGTATTACCCCCGCTCGCAACGGCATCTCACCCAACAGAGAAAGATATAGATGTTGAGCACATAAGACCTGCTATGATCACGAGGGTTTCGGGGAAAAGTATATGCCTTGATCCAGGTCTGGATGGCGACATATGCTTAGACGTTGATAGATATATAAAGCTCAGAGCCGGAGAGATTATATATGTCAAGGTCTCGCGAGGTGGGCGAGTGACTGGTATTGCTAGTATTGATGAAACTAGGAAGATTTACTGGGGCTACCGGGTCGAGATATATAGAAGCCTTAAGGCTTCTATAAAAGCGTCTCAAGGAGATCTCTATATAATATCTACCAAAAAAGGGCTTCACAATATTGAAGCTATTCAAGAAGGGATTAGATCTGTTAGAAAGGGGATAGAAGCGATCTTCGGCTCTCCCGAGAAAGATCCCGATGAGATAGCTCTAGAAGAAGGATGGGATCTGGAGGCTATTCCTCATCAAAAGTTTAATAGCGCCCCCATGCAGGGAGTAAGGAGTATCAGAACATACGAAGCTATATACATAACCCTAGCACTAGTTAATAGCATCATCTATAGAATATTTCAGATCTGATATACTAAGAAATATTTACCATTAACCAAATCCGATAGCTTCCTCTTAATTTTCGTATTTTTACTTAGATCACTTAAATCAGCATGACCCCTCCCCGCCTTAAAGAGGCGGGGTTTCGAAGCTTTGGGTCTCGGGTGTTAGCCCCTGGAGAGGGTTTAATGGCTTTACACCATTATGAGTTGCCATGTAGCTCTCAATATTCCTCTTATCCTTATCCTGCGTCCTAGCCTTCTTGCTATGTTTAGCGCTGCATTTATATCAGCATTGATCTTCTTCTAGTCTTTCTGCATTCATACAGCCCTCTATATATCCTTCCGTTTTTATGCCTGATTCCACATATTGAGCATTATTTGCTTGTGTAATCCTCTGGCACGAGCTCAACATCTATACCGTTACAATCCAGAGCGTAATCTTTCTAAATCACCAAATTCGTATTATACTAATTGCCATTGTTCTGTGAGAGCATCATGGGGTATTCTATGTATAGCTTCCTAACACCTCTGCTATATAGCTCATCAGCTAGAACCTGATCGATGTTATGTAGAGATGCCTGGATCTCTCGTCCCTAGTGTGTATTGCTTCAAGATGCTTCTCACGGTGCTCTTTCCATGTTGAAAACCCAGCATTCCTAAGTAGATCTCAGTAGATCTCTTATAGCCTGGTATGTCGAGAGCTTCCTCTTCCACCAGTAGTACTCAGACTTGATAGATCCGCCTTTGATGGGCATTGCTGACCCATCCGAGATTACCTCAGCAAATAGATTGTTAAGACCCATATCAATGAATGCCTCCTTATCACCAATAGGATCCCTCTGCTTAGTGCTCCTAGGATTTATAATCTCACCTTTTTATCTCTATAATTAGGCTTAACATAACCCCTCCTGTTAGACTTAGGCAGATCCATACCAACCTCTATTGGTATGTATGCATGCCACCTATCATCCTCATATATTATTTCAAGCCTTCCCTGTTTTTCCTTCCCATTCGATCCTGCCAGCATACCTAATCCTTAGACCGAAGTCCACTAATACCAAATAGCCCCGTTTTCATCAACAGGCTCTAGGTATATGTATCTCTTTCTTTCCAGTAAGCCTATCCTTCCAATAGCCTGGTGGAGACCTTACTTGATATGCAGTGGTAGCCTTCCCTGTTTTCCTAAGCTTTAGGAGCTCGTAGAATGCGTTCCAAGTCTCATCATTCTTCTGTATAACAGCTTGAGCATTAACACCAAGGGTCTCATTGTACTCGCAGTAATACTTCTTGTCTATCTCATACATCTTCACCTTCATAAGCTCTTCCTTGAAGAACGCCTGCTTCTTCTCATAGTTAAGCTTGTTGAATAGCCTAGCACATGTCAATCCAATACCTGCGAGGCTCTTATGCTTGCTCTCAGATGGTAGTAGCCTCAGCCTAACGTCTCTCCAGTTCTTGCTCAGCCTCTCCTCGATCTCTTCTCTTAGGGCTTGGAGGGGTCGGGATGTGCCTATCCATGGGTACAGATCAGGGAATAGTCTCTCTTGTGTTATTCTTTCAGCACGTTCCCCCACAGATGGAGACACCAAGACCCCCACAACAAGTTAGAGGTTTAGAAGCATAATGCTCCAAAGCCCTACTCCGCCTCAAAAGGCGAGGTTTGCCAAACTATTCTATATCACTTATATATCTCATAGGCAAGTAAGAGATCAGAAACGATAGAAAGAAACTACAAGACAAGGATATAAGCCTCAATAGTGAAGAATCACCAGGCGCAGGTTGGTGACAGCGGTTGGGGCATAGGAAGTTTTCAGCACCTAGGAGGGGTAGTCTGGGGTTTAGGCCTAGGAAGAGGGCGTCGCGGCTCTTACCTAGAGTTAGAAGCTGGCCGGAGTTTCAGCTTGATAGACCCACTATTTTAGGTTTTATAGGTTATAAGGTTGGGATGACCCACGCGATTATAATAGATGATAGGGAGGGTAGCCCGACACAGGGTAGGGAGATATTTGTCCCTATAACTGTTGTTGAGACACCCCCTATAATACCCCTTGCATTTAGGGTGTACAGTAAGGATCCCAATAGAGGGCTATATACCCTTACTGAGGGATGGGTTGAGCCTCCAAAGGATCTCGAGATCTACAGGAAGATCTCCACCTTCAGGCCAAATGATGTTGATAAGGCCCTTAAGCTGGCTATAGATGCTGCCTCTAAGATCAGCAGGGTATCAGTTATAGTTTCAACACAGCCCAAGCTGGCGGGGGGCTTAGAGAAGAAGAAGCCCGACATCTTGGAGATAGCTATTGGAGGTGGGGATATTAGGGGTAGGATTGAGTATGCATCGAAGATCCTTGGGAACCCTGTGAGGGTTTCAGAGGTATTTACGCCCGGGATGTTTATAGATGTGATAGGAGTTACTAAGGGCAAGGGTTTCCAGGGAGTTATAAAAAGGTTTGGTGTTAAGGAGCTACCTAGATGGCATAAGCATAGGAAGGGTAGTAGAAAGGTTGGTGCTAGAAGCCCTGCAGAGAGCACGTTTTCTGAGGTTCCTCAGCCTGGGCAGATGGGGTTCCATAGAAGGACTGAGTATAACAAGAGGATCTTGAAGATAGGATCTGATCCCAAGGAGATAAATCCATCGGGCGGGTTCCCGCACTATGGGCTTGTAATGTCTGATTATCTCTTGATCCATGGGAGCCTCCAGGGAACGCCTAAAAGGCCCCTAGTGCTTAGATACCCGATTAGGAAGCCTCCTTACTCTATTAATGGGGCGCCCAAGATAGTCTATATATCTCTAGAGCCCAAGATATGAGGTGATCTAGATGGAGATAGTGAAGATCGTGACTCCCAGGATTAGGGAGGTTCCGGAGGTAGATCTCTACGATCTCGAGGGAAAAGCTGTCTCCAGGATAAGGCTTCCAGAAGTCTTCACACTGCCTGTTAGGATCGATATTATTAGAAGGGCTCACCACGCATCTCTCACGGCATCTATACAGCCGCAGGGGAGGGATCCTCTTGCAGGTAAGAGGAGAGTTGGCGAGAGCTGGGGGATAGGCTATAGTGTTGCGAGGGTGCCTAGGCTAGATAATGGGAGGGCCGTTATAGCTCCAATGACTAGGGGTGGTAGGAGGGCCCATGCACCAACAGCTATGAAGGTAGTTGAAGAGGATGTGAATAGAAGGGAAAAGATCTATGCGATCGCTAGTGCTATAGCAGCGACTTCCCTCAGAGATTTTGTGATTAGAAGAGGGCACAGGATCCCCGAGAACCTCTCGCTCCCCGTGGTAGTGGTTAATGATGTGGAGAACATACCTACCTCGAGACAGGCTAGGGATTTTCTCAAGAGAATAGGTCTCTGGGTAGATGTTGAGAGAGCCTATGGTGGTGTAAGGATAAGGGCTGGAAAGGGTAAGAGAAGGGGTAGGAGGTATATAGAGCCTAAGAGCATATTGCTTGTTGTTTCTAGTAAGGATGCTAGCGCCATCAAGGCCTTCAGAAACCTCCCAGGAGTTGATGTGGCCCACCTAAGTTGCCTCGGAATACAGCATCTAGCCCCAGGCGGTGTCCCTGGGAGGCTCATGGTGATATCTGAGGGTGCCTTGGGAGAGATTGGAAAGAGATTCAGGGTGATCTATATATGAGCGAGGAGGCCCCAGAAGCTAGCATAGACCTTCAGAGAATAATTATCAGACCAGTATCTAGTGAGAAAGCACTCCTACTTATAGAGAGAATGAACACACTGACCTTCATAGTTGCTAGAAACGCTAATAAGAAGCTTATTAAGCAGGCTGTGGAGAATCTATACGGAGTTAAGGTTGCCAGTGTTAGAACCCTCATCACTAGGAGTGGAGAGAAGAAGGCATACGTCAGGCTTTCAGATGAATATAAAGCCTCTGATATCGCTACGAAGTTAGGGCTGCTCTAGAGGTGATTTTAATGGGTAAGAGAATCCTGCAACAGAGGGCTGGTAGAGGATCACCCACTTTTAGATCGCCATCCCACCTTAGGGTAGCACCAGCTAGATATCCTCCTATAGAGAAGCTTAGCGAGAAAACAGTTACAGGCTATGTCGAAGATCTGATCCATGATCCAGGCAGGTGGACACCTCTAGCCAAGATAGTCACAGTGAGCGGAGCTGAGTTCTATACAATAGCTATTGAAGGTCTTGGCAAGGGACAGGAGATCATGATCGGATCTGAGGCCCCTGCCTCCCCAGGGAATATACTGCCATTGAGGGCTATACCAGAAGGGACAAAGATCTGTAATATAGAGAGGAGACCCGGAGACGGTGGCAAAATAGCTAGGAGAGCGGGTTGCTATGCAGTACTTATAAGCAAGAGCCAGGGTAAGGCTCTCATACAGCTGCCCAGCGGCAAAATCATAGAGCTAATTGACATATGCAGAGCCACAATAGGAGTGCCTGCCGGGGCTGGGAGGCTTGAGAAGCCTCTGCTAAAAGCAGGGGCTGCCTATTATAAGTATAAGGCCACGGCTAGGAAATGGCCCAGGGTAAGGGGTGTAGCGATGAACCCTGTGTCCCACAAGTTTGGAGGAGGCTCGCACCAGAGTGAGTCGCATCCAACCACAGTGTCTAGGAATGCCCCGCCTGGTAGGAAGGTCGGGCATATAGCAGCTAGGAGGACAGGGCTTAGGAAGAGGTAGGTTTTTCCCTCGAGTAGCTTGTGAGATCTCTAAACCCTCTATACTGGTAGAATCCATCCCCTATATGGATATAGAGGGCTATCTGTGGGAATCTTTTTCTCACCTCTCTCAATATTTCCTCATCGTCTTCATGGATCTCCGTGATATTGTATATAGATGCTATCCTCTCTATCACTTTAATCTTGAATGATTTCGAGTCCAGCATCTCATGGACCTTTGGGGTATTTATCGGAGGCTTATAGGGATTCCTAGCCCCAGCTCTTTTTGAAGGTCTCATAATTATATATATACCGCTCCTGCCTAGCTCAATACCTATCCTAGATAACTGCTCAACTGTTTTATCTAGCAGATGCTCTGGCCTTCCCGTGAGTATTATCGCTTCCAATCCCTTCTCAATACATCTTAGCAGGGCATCTATACCAGCTTTCCTCGGTGAATCGAGATCCAGAAGATCTTCTCTTAGAAATATCTCCCAGAACCTCCTCCTATCTCCCCTAGCCTCTTGCTCAGCTATGGAAAGTCTTCTAGATACGTCAAACACAACCCCATCTAGATCTACTATACATATTCTCCTCATTCTTCACCCTTCTCTATCTCCTCCCTCAACGCTTCCCTCGCCTTTCTGAAATAGTACCCGGGGGTTCTTCTCTCTCCAAATGCCTCAATACCGCCCTTCATTAGCTTCTCTCTAAGCTCGGATGCCTTCTCCCTAGAGATCTCGCCGATCCTCTCTAAATAGTCTATTATCTCCTCAGCTTCCTTCTGATTCCTCGCTCTAGCGATGAAATCCTCTGGGGATGGTAGGTAATTCCTCCACGGATCCCTATAGAGGTCCTTTAGCTTAACCTCCATAACTCCGTCCTTAATCTCTTTATAGAGACTTGGGAACATTTTCCTGAACTTCTCTTTATCCCATTCCATAGTGTCTACACCTTTCAATTCTATAGTAGATAATCACGTTATGATCTCTCCAGGATTTATTATAGATCCTGCCTTCACCCTTGAACCTTTTCCAACTACACACCCTATCTTAGCGTATTCCCTGCCCCTAGCTAATCCCCTCCTCTCTGGCTGTATAGCTATGTTCCATGTTATGGTGTTAGGCTCTACAACGGCCTTTTCTCCAATTACTGAGTAGCCTATGTAGCTACCCCTCCCTATTGTTGCGCTGTTCATTACAAGGGATCTGTTGATCTCCGAGTAGGAGCCTATGATTGCCCCCTCCTCTATGGATGTGGAGTTCCTTATAAATGTGTTGGCCCCTATGAAAACCTCCTTTCCTATATAAAGGGGTCCCTTTAGTACCACATTATGATCTATCGATGCCTCATCATCTATAATTACGGGGCCCTCCACAATAGTTGATTTTGCGATGGAGGCTCTCGAGCTTATATAGCTTCTATCAAGCTCGCTAAGCATGTGGTAGCTTGCCGCGAGCAGATCCCATGGAGTGCCCACATTTATCCAGTAATGCCCCCAGAATAAGGCCTTGATCTTCTTGGTACTGGCTATCTTATTATATGCAGCAACAATATCTCCCAGCTCCTCTGTCAGATCAAAGATTGTTTGATCAAGGGCGTATATGCCTCCAGATATATATCTAGCCAGCTCAGCCTGATACTGAGATGCCTGCTTAACAGCTATAACCCTCCCTAGCTCATCCACCTCCACGATACCATGACTCGGAAGAGGAGGTTCGGGAACCACTAGAATCGATCCTTCGAAACCCTCCTCCATAGAAGCCATATACGTTGATATATATGCTGAGGGGTTAACCACTATATCCCCATATACTAGGAGAAACCTCTCTCCAGGATCAAGCTTCAGCCTATCCCTAGCGGAAAGCAGGGCTGCCTCCACACCGCGCCCCTTCTGCTCTATCACCTCTATCCTGGCCAGCCTCTTATAATCCCCTATCTCCCTCTCCATCTTCTCAGGTCTATCCGATACTATGTATATTTCTCTATAATTAGAAGCTATTAATCTCGACACAACATGCGAGATCAGACTCCTACCAATGATCCTCAAGAAAGCCTTCGGCTCCCCCCTTGTTAAGGGCTCCATCTCCCTCCCAGAACCTCCCGCCAAGACTAAGACCTTCACCCTCAATTCTATAGCAGATCATCCCCTACATAATCTAACACTTCATAGACAAATATTTATTTTTCTATCAATTCTATAATAGATCATCACAAAGCTTAAATATCCTCAAAAGCTATAACAATATTTAGGGGGCCTGACGATAACAAGGCCCTAAGTATGATCTACCATAGAATTGAAAGAAAGAGAATCTTGAGTTGAGTAGAAGCGTAAGCCAAAACACATGATCTACTATAGAATTGAAAGAAAAACTATAGACTAAAGCTATATTCCTTAACCCTGACAGTAGTCAGATTCGGTCTTCCAATAACGGGTCTGTTTGAACAGGATACAGCCCCGGAATCATCTATGTAATAATACTTACAATCCCTACTCCTAGGAAGAGGAGATTCTATTATAACAAAAACCCTCTCAGAAAGAGGGGATAAAGCGAAACAACCGCTCTCCACACATGTTATAGTCACTAGTGGGAACCCTGGAGCCACCCTACTAAGCATGAAGAGAACCATGTCTTCAAAGCTCTCAAGCTTAATCCTTATATGTGGATGGGAGATCTGGCTACTCATCCAACGCTCACCTCTACTTAATCTATAATCTAATTTCTAATTAAGGCTATATATTACTCATAAATCACTATATAACTTTCAACTCTATTGTAGATCATCCCGATCCGTGTTGTTTCTTGTTTACTCAATTATATAGTAGATCATTTGGGAGCTTTGTCTCTTTGTCAGGCCCCTATATTGTTTTTAGTCTCTGTGTGTTTAAGCTCTGATCTTTGCAATGATCCTTGAGGTTGATAGGCTATATGCTTATATACATCAAAGTTTTTTGATCTGCTCTATTCCGGATCTTTCTGGATAATTCTTCGGGACTTTTCCATCTAGATCTGTTTTTGATCCTGGATCACATGATCTTCCCGATCTCCTAGGATCTTCTTCTCTACTCTATCTCGCTTGTTTTTGGGAGTTTTTGGGAATTGTTTGGAGGGTCCTTGATATTATGATCAAGTTTTCGTTAAACATATATTGCTTGTTTTTTCCTTGATATTATGAGGCGCCATATCTATGAGGCTCAATATATTCTATGACGATATCCACAGGCTTCACTTAGATCCGTATAGAGGTCATCCTGAGAATCCCTCGAGACTCGGGCGCGCGTTATCTTCTTTGCGGAGCTCGTTGGTGTGGGATTCTATTTCGATCTATGGGCTTCCTGAGCCTGAGGTCTCGCTTCTATATAAGATCCACGATAGAGAATATGTGGAGATGATTGAGAGGGAGAGTAGGGCTGGTTTTCACTATCTAGATGCAGATACATATATATCTGAGCATACATTCAGCATCTCGGCTAGGTTTGCAACAGCTGCATATATATCAGCTAAAAAATCGCTGGAGAGGGGGGAGCTGTGGATGATCATGCCGAGGCCTGGGGGTCACCATGCTGGTAGAAGGGGCTGGGCTATGGGAGCCCCAACACTGGGTTTCTGCATATTCAATTACGCGGCCATGGCAGCCCAAACCCTCCTAGAGGAGGGGCTTAAGGTGCTTATGATAGACTTCGATGCTCACCATGGGAACGGGACTCAGGACATATTCTGGGAGGAGCCTGGGGTAGTTCATATAGATATACATGAGGAGGACATATACCCGGGAACTGGGGGGGTTGATGATATAGGAGGTGGAAGCGCTGTGGGGACTAAGATAAATATACCGCTACCCCCTTATAGTGGTGATCCTGAGTATCTATGGATTATAAACAAAGTTTTAAAGCCGTTGATAGAGGCATTTAAGCCTGAAGCAATAGTAGTATCGGCGGGCTTCGACGCATACTGGGGAGACCCACTCACAAGGCTGGAAGTGACTGAAGAGACGTATGGAGCTATAGCAGATCTCCTCAGAAGCCTATGGATAGAGAAGAGGATCAGAGCACTGGTAACAAACCTAGAGGGAGGCTATGGAGAAGGGCTTGAAAAGGGGTTGAGAGCCTATGTAGAAACGTTACTGGGGATCAGAGAATATGAGAAGAGAGGCAATATGTCACTCCCCCATGAGAGAACATTAAAACCACTAAGAACCCTCATGAATAGATACTGGGGAATAGAGATCTAGATCGTTAATTAGATTTATTAGTGATAACAGAGCACTCAGATCTTCTCGAAATTATCATGATTAGCAATATTTATAAAGATCCTCAATGCTACAGCCTAACTAAGAGATGCTAAGAAATGCTAGACTTCGCAGCAGTTATGAAGCACTAGTAGTACTTGTGACCTGGGTTAGCCGGAACCCGTGATATCGTTTCTAATAGCCATTTGTGGATTACATAGTTAGTTAGGAGGCGATCAGCAGCGTTTGCGATATTTCATAGGGTTTAGATATTGATCTGGAAGGTCTCCTTGTTTTTCATCTAAGGAAAATATATATAGGAGTCCTATATAATATTCTTTGGTGAAAAAGGTGGAAAAGATACCTGGCTATGATATGGGTAGGGTTCCAAGATCTCCTATAAGCTGGGAGGATTTCGAGTTGCTTAAGAAGACTGTGATGCTTAGTGATGAGGATATTAGATATCTAAGGCTTGCCTGCGAGGTTCTGAAGGACCAGGTTGAGGATATACTTGATCTCTGGTATGGCTGGGTAGGTTCTAACCCGCATCTGATATATTACTTCTCAGACTCCCAGGGGAGGCCTATTAAGGAGTATCTAGAGAGGGTTAGGAGGAGGTTTGGCCGCTGGATCCTTGATACTGTTTGTAGAGAATATGATCAGGCATGGCTAGACTATCAATATGAAATAGGATTAAGACATCATAGAACTAAGAAAAATATTACCGATAGAGTTAATTCTGTCCCCCACATACCTCTTAGATATCTAATAGCCTTCATATACCCCATTACAGCAACGATCAAGCCATTCCTTAGTAGAAAGGGTCACAGCAGCGAGGATGTCGAGAAGATGTACAACGCCTGGTTTAAATCTATAGTTCTTCAGATAGCCCTCTGGAGCTACCCATATGCTAAGGAAGGAGATTGGTAGAGCTGAGCTACTTTTTATCCCTCCCTACACATATTCCTCGGAGTGTCTAGAGATAGAGGGTCTATGCAGGGTTCTCTGGAAGACCTTGAGGAAAAGATCCTAAGCCTGGTCGATAGGATTTCGAGGGCATATGACTATATATTGAGAAAATGCTCCTCCAAACACGGAATCACAACCCTCCAAGCCGAGCTCCTCCTCCTAGCAGGAAAGAGCAATATAGGAGATAGAGGTGTCACAAAAACCTCGAGGATGCTCTTAGTGACACAACCAACGGTGAGTGATTCAATATCAGCCCTAGCTAGGAAAGGCCTCATAGAGGTTTCTCAAAGCGATTTTGATAAGAGGATAACTAGGATCAAGCTCAGTGTTAAGGGAGAAAAGATCTTCAGGGATCTACAGACATGCATTGAAACCTTCAAAGAAGCGATCAAAATATTCGATGCAGAATCGCAAGAAGATCTTTTTAAAAGCTTCATGATGCTGACACACAGCCTCTACGAATTAGGAATAGTGAAAGAAGCAAGAATGTGCCTAACATGTAGACACCTTTCAAGAGACGCTGAAACCTATTACTGCTCACTCTTAGGAGTAAAAATGACGCTAAGAGAACTAAAGATTGATTGCCAAGACCACGAGCCAGGCAATGCACTACTATAGTGTTTTAGTTTCTTTCTGTTTGAGCATAGCTACACTCTTCCTCTCATATAGGTACAGAGTATTAATAAATAGTGAATGAATTTTTAAAGAAGACCCTAATCAATGATCACATAGGTAGAATTTAAAGTGATTTGATATATGTCTCACACTTTTCTATTTCCTGCATTATTAATGTCTATAGAGGTTGTGCAATATTATGACGATCTTTGCTCTTTCGTGGAACAAGAATAAGAGCTTCTCTACTGCTTTGTCTCGAAGATTCCCTAGATCTTCTTTCCTCAGACTCATTTCTCTGAGATTCCTCAGATCTCGTTTTTTAAACTCAGCAAGTGAACTAATCATGATGACACCATTTTCACCATCAATGTCTAGGCTCAAAGGGCCGCTAAGGGTTTCCCTTAATGGCTTTTCCAAAGTTTAGGAGAAGGGGTCTGATAATGTGTAACTGTAATTTCATTAATTCCAGCTCGCTATATGCATTAGAATAACATATAATTTTCATGATCGCTCTAACTATCTCGTATGTAATTATTTCTACTCTTCCCATATCTTTCTTTAGAATTATAGGGTCACTTAGCGGTTGTTCTGCTTTAGCCGATGTTATGCGGCTCTGATGTGGAGCTCCATCTGCAACTCTCACATCTAAGCTCTAATGGCCAGAACGAAGTTAGTAGAGCCTGCATTTAGGGTAGAACAGGGGTTTAATACTAGTTTTATCTTCAGGCTATCACCCTGGTTATTTTGCTCTGACTTTATGTAGAGAACTCTGTGGAAGAAAATCCTTATGATCCCTAGGCCTGGTGGAGCTGTTTCTAGGGTTCTTGCGTGTTAGTCTATGTCTATTCTCCTCAGAGCCTCCCTCTCGCTTCTCAGGGTTATTTTTGTGTTCGCTTGCTGAATCACAAGGTCGTTGAGATCCTGATGTTTGTAGGTTGCCATTATACACGAGAAGCCCCTTACTCCTCTCAGCCTCATGATTTTGTTTATCATCTCCTCTAATCCCTTTTCTCAAACCCTTCTCGCCTACCCTGTTGGAAGAACTTACGCGCCTCGCCTATAACTATCCAATAGACTTCCCGATCCTCCTGCTTTATATTCTAGATCACTGTATTCAAATAGCTTTGAGAGAACTTTATATGCAATCATTGCGGTTCTGATCCTTAGCAAATAGTCCCTCACGAATTCAAGATCTAGCACAGTCTTCGATGTACCAGCGAAAAGGTTCTCATAAGTAGGCTCTCCACCTCTTTTCCAGATATAGTAATCCCACAATACCTGAATTTTATAAATAGTCTTGGCAACCCTTGTGATATTTCCAATGGTCTCACTATGGAACTGTTCCGAGCAACCTGCATCTTTTTATGCATTCAGCAAAAAATATCTATTTTTGAGAAATTTCCTAACGAATTTTCCAAAGAATAGTAACGCTTGTAGAGACATCATTGGGAAGATCTTATGAATTTTCCGTATATATCCGAGGAATCACGAATACCCTTTGGATCGGTATAGCTATGCCTAGACGTCTTCCCAGTTTTATAGATCTATCGTTCTTAATGTACTCGCTGAATGGTGAATATATAGATATCGTCTTAGTCTCTAATGAAAGCTCTAAAGTAACAGCCCTAGATACATGTCCTACAACAGATACGCCACCCCCCAGAGCCTTTTATTAGCTTCCCTTAAGTGCTCCTCAAGATTTATGAATTCATCGAATCCTCCTGAATGATCTTTGGTAAATTTAGATCAAAATTTATGATACTAATAGGCTTCATTGATATAAAAATTTAGCGACAATGACCAGTAATATTTAATAGGTATCTTAACTATAATATTTATTGAGCTGACGATCTATGTATAATGTAAGATTTATATTAGGAGACTTATCAGAAGGAGAATTCAATACAAAAGATTTAACAGTTTTAATGGGGCCGCCTGGCAGTGGAAAGACTGCATTAATGAGGATCATTCATAATGCGGTGTCTCTATATAGGAAAGATCTAGAAATATATGTAGATAGTGAGTTGAGAGAGTTCGCAAATATTTTCGAGAAAATCGAGATTGAAATAAATAGCGAAGACTATGAAGAGAGATTGATCATAAAGTGTGCAGGTGGAAAATCATTTGAAGAGGCTGCGTGTGATTCTGAGGGTAGTCGCGAATTTAAAAGACAGACATATATGATTCCTCACTACTTTGATCCTGTATTAAGATTTACTCTTTTCTTTCCATTTCAAGGGTCTGATATGAAGTTCATGTTAATAGCGTCAAAGATGTTAAACGAGGGGCTTCCACCAAGAAATATTCCTAGTGAGTTAAAAGAGATATTAAATAAGCTAGGAGATAAGCTATATTCGAACAGATTTAAAATAAGATTTAAAAGATTTTTTGAGACAATAAATGGTAAAGAGATACCAGCGTCGATATCAGCTGCAAGCTTCTTAAGAGTTGGGCTACTCATTCACATATTATTATATATAGCAAGAGATGAACCGTTGGTAATGCTAGACGAACCGGACATAGGTTTACATCCTAGTGCAGTAAAGCAGCTTGCACTATTTTTACACATATTAGCTAGAAAGAATATGCCTATAATAGTTGCTACTCATAACTTGTTCTTTCTTGACGCCTTGAGAAATATAAACAAAATCTTCAGCGAATTCGACCTAGATCTTGAACCGGCTGAGATGTCTTTGGTAATAATGAGAAAAGTTAGAAAGAAATTTAAGGCAGAGAACATAGATCCTGCCTCATCAAATATTGAGAGCTATGTAAATGAGATATTAAAAATCTATACATGACTGGCTATCCATTAAATAGTGTGATTGGCGACCAGGTGTTAGCAATATGAATGAGTGTAGATGCCCTTGTGTAGTGAGACTGACCCTCTTCAGTGATAAGAGCTATGTATACAAGTATATAAGGCTATCCTGTGGAGGCAAATTATTCGTTCACGACAGAAATGAGGTTCTTAGATATAGAAAATCTATAATAGATGATGAAATCTCAGAAAGCTGTGGTGTGTCTGGTAATTATTGTGTAGATTGTATAGCTATATGTGAGGATCGTTTGGCGGTTATTGAATTTACGAACGAGGAAGGATTAGAAAAGCACATTATAAATAAGAATCAGATCTGTAAAATCAATAAGAAAATATGTGAAAATAAATGCATGGGTGAGAGTAGTAAAAGTCTATCTGAAATATTGGTTTTGTTAGGTGTCTCAGATCCTACTCTCATAAATTATATACTAAAAGATAGAGTTAAATGCTTAAGGAATGGTTATGAATTCAAAGTTGCGGATGATCTAAAGAGCTTTTGTAATTATATATGCAACGCTGAAACACATAGACTTAACATATTATTCGTTACTATTTAACCGGCATAGATATTTAAATAATATCTTTACCTCGGATCATATAAAGTGAACCAATAATCTCATCCACATCTATTTTACATAGATCTTTAAGATCTTTACTTCTTTTATCGTCTTTAAGGATACTCATTATATGAGATGCAAGTCTTCTCGATACACTATATATATCGCCTCTGAATAATAAAGACTCTGATATGCTTGTCAAAACTGCTTCACCTCCATCAACATTAACAAGACACTTTGTCACGAATAGTGGCCAAGAAGGAATCTTTAGTTTTATGCTTGCTATAAATTCATAGAGCGGTTTATAATCAATCATTAGTAGACCTAGGGATCTCTGGAAATTATTTACCAGCTGTAGTGCCCATGATAAAACTTGTATCTGATGAGGTTTCTCAATAGATGCTATAGTCTCTCCTTGAGAAAGTGCTACAAGAGGTGCTGATATCAAAGATATCTCAGCACTTTCTTCATCTCTATCGGGTAGATAATAACCTTCGGTAAGTCTTTGAAGTAGATAGAGGTCTCTTATATCAATAGAGTCCTTAGGAATGAGAGTAGTATAATAAACATTTATTTTTTGTTTCTTAATTATCCTAATAATATATGTACCATATATCAGTCCTATGTTTGAGACAACAAAACATGTGTCACAAATTTTATACGGATTTTCTCTGACTTTCTTTGCTTCCTGTGAATATTTTCCATGAACCCCAGACAAGGGAAGGTAAAGTGTTGGCAGAGTTTTACTTCCATGTTTTTTCTCAAATTTTAATATATGATCAGCATCTTTATAGAATTCAAGTTTTAAAGGTCTATTTGAAGTATAAAGTATCGCGTTTAACCAATTTTTTAGTACAGGTCTATTTATGTTAGCATGATTAATCTTGCTCAGTCTATTTGATACATAAATAGCGTCCTGGTCGCCTTTATTATACTCTTTTATTAAGATCAAGACTTCTTCAAGTAGATCCTCGGCTGTCTCGGAAGCGCATTTAAGCTCATGGTCTAATAATATCATAAACCTATCTCCCTGTCTAATTACTTCGCCTTTATTAATCTCACACCACGAAAGAATTTTCAATAATCCATGCAGAATCAATGAATCAGTTATTATTCCATGCCCCGGCGTGTATAGTTCATACATCAGCATACGACCTCCACGGAATCCTTGATCGAAATTGGCTCAGCTCCTTCTCTGACTCTTTCAATAATCCATGTACCTTCATCATTTTCTCTCTTACATATAGATCTTCTACTTATATAGGCACCTATAGAATCGGATATAACTAACGCATGTAGTACTGTTGCAACTTTATTTCTAAGGATATTAAGTTTAAATGGAGATCCAACGCTACTGGCTAAAATTAATTCTTTCATAACATCCATTATCTCTGAAATATTGTTGTTCAGGTTAGACAGTAATTTTTTTATCATAAAGATCCTATCACGCGCTTCTGCGATTTCTTTTAAGGATGCTAATTCTTGTATAAGCTTGTCAATGTCACATGTTTCTTTATCTATGGCGAGCTTATCTGAATGGCTCTCAAGAATAGATTTTAATGTGGTTAGAGTTAGATAACGTTCGCCTAATTCTCCTATGTAGGCTCCAATAATTGCAGGCTCATGATGAAGCATCACAGCTAAACTTAATGTGATAGCCAGATCATTAGATACATCATGTAAAATCTTATAGAGGACATATGCTCCTATAATCTCATGTCTATACATATATCTATATCTTGGTATTTTATATATTTTCAGAATCTTTCCTATATCATGTATTGCAAGAGCCACTGCTACAGGATCAAAATTATATGTGCCCACTACTCTTTCAAGGGTCTTCTTATAATAACGCTTAACACAACACCATACCTTCAATGTATTTCTTATATGATCTATATAAGTTTCTGCACATTCCCCTTCACAGTAAAAGGCGCAACAACTCATTTTATCTACCTCTCTTATCTTTTTTCTCTCTTGATTTTTCTAGCTTTCTCCATTTTATCTAGCTCATCAGCGCGTACTCCCATCAAGGGGTTATATATGTTCTTTATTTGATCCATTAGTATTACAAATGTTTTGCGCTTTCTAATATTATCTCTAATATATCTTTCGAACTTCTCATTGTTTTCTATATATATATCAATTTTCGTGAGTATTGTCTCTTTATTAACCGGATCAAAATCTTTGACCATGTACAGCGCGTCTTTATTAAAAGCTTCTTTTAGAAGTGCGATAAGTCTATTATAATGATATGTCTGGGAGATGTAGGGTATAGAATACTTGATCATTCCATTAGCTATATCCTCATACCTTATCTTAGATAAAGTCTCATTAATTTCTGATATGTCAGAATGTTTTATCAATGAAAGAGTTACATAAAAAGATGGTCTAATAGCGAAATCCTTGTCAGGGGGATATGCAAGCAGATGCAGATCTTTGATATATTCTATAAATCCTGCATAAAGTTTGTCACCAATGTCTGATAATTCATTGATGATAGTTTCGTTATATACCTGGTCAACTAGAGAGGTTAGAATAGTGTTATCGCTAAGATCTATTGATGGCATCCCTAACTGCTTAATAAGATTTCTAGTCTTTTCAATAAGCTTCTCATAATAAGGCGCATTATTTTCTAATTCTAGATATATAATTGCTTTACCAGTCTTTCCTCTTCTCCCAACCCTCCCAATTCTTTGTAAAATCGAGTCTATAGGCGCCAGCTCTGTATAAATAGTATCAAAGTCGTAATCTAATCCTACCTCGAGGGTTTGTGTGCCAACAACTGTGATCTTAATATCATTTCTACTCAAATTTTTAAAATGATTCTTCAAGATATTTACAACTTTTTCTTTATCCTCTTTACGCATTAATGAATGAAGAAGATATACCATGCTATTCTTACATTTATCCTTAATAATTTGATAGATTCTCTGCACTCTCTCTATAGTATTCACTATTATTAAATTATTCTCTTCACACGAAATATCCTGATCGATCTTCTTTCGAATAGAGCTTTTATCAATCTCTATATTAATTTTTCTCTTCATACCTCTATAATTAAAGTTTAATTTTTCAAAATCTCCGGAGCATTTATCTATTAATAATCTTTCTAGATATGTTGGTAAAGTTGCTGACGAAACTATAATGATCGCACCTGACGAAACAAGATAACATAATATTCTGCTTAAAAGTCTTGGCCCTAAAAACATTTCATCTTGTATTAAATGAGTCTCATCAAAGATCGATAATGAAGATGTGAGTAGACCAGCTGGCAGAGTATATCTTCCAGTAACCACATCACCACGTGTCCTCCAAACCTTAGCTCTCTTAGCTGCATAGCCATATACATAGGCATCAACAGTCGTCAAAGTTATAATAGCGGTATAAAGAAAAGTATCCTTAAGAACCTCGCCATGATCCTCTCCCACAGACAACCTGACTCCTAAGCCATTTACATAACTCTGTATTCTATCTTTGAACTGTCTCAGGAGAGCATGAAGAGGCTCTACAAGATATACTCTTGGTGAGAAAATTTCTTTTCTAAACCACTGCCAAAAATATGGTGAGAGAATAGCCTCACTTTTTCCAGCACTAGTGGGCGCTCTTAATATAACTAATAATCCTTTTTTCTCTAGTGATACAGCTGTATCATATATCTTTGATGCTATATTCTCCTGTGAATCTAGAATTTCATCATTTATCTTTATTTCTCTATTCTTATTCCATGACAAGATCATTTTATATATAATATCTCTTAAGCCGGGGGTTGTCACCAATCATCACCTTCCGGAAACTTAAGACCACATGCACATTTCACATTTCTTTGAACTCTGATATAAGATGGTTTATAATAATTTCTTTCATGAAGAAGAGGTAAAGCCAACAAATCTTTGCTTCCATCTTCTAATAATCCTCTGGCTATTGTATATGCTCCACCATCTGCCAACGAGCTCCTTATCACGACATTAACGAAATCTCCATCACAATCTCCGACCTCACATTCTTCGACAGACAATGTGGAGACCAGAGATTCGCTATCGCCAACTCTCTCAATAATTAATAATGCCTTCTTAATCTCATCTATATATTTAGTATGTGATGGAATGATCAGCACCTTAAACCTGCCAAGAAATATATATTCCCGCACTAAGGCATCTCGAAACCCTAATATATCATCTATATTTCTAGGTAATTTCCTCTCTTCTAGAACGCCTCTGTATCTTGATAAGATAACACTAAATTTTGAGGATATTACAGCCGAAGCTCTAGCTTTTAAAACCGTTTCTCTAACTCGCCGGATACATAGATCCTCACCATTACATAGTTTCATCTTCCAATAAGAATATCCAATAGCACCTATCAAAGTTGATGGCTGAGGTAAAGGTGTTGATACTGCTACTTGATATACCTCTGGGTCTTTTATAGATATGATCGGGGCACTCAACTCTGCGCATAATGCTATCTCAGATCTCATTATTCCACCTATTTAATCATATTTAACGCTATATCTGCAGCCTCTTTTATTAACATACCTAAATCATTGAATCTTTTTATCTGTATAAGATTATCTATCACACTTTCGTTGGGACACCTAGTTTCAGTTCTACTATAACAATATATATATGTATTTACACTAGAGGCTTTTGTTTCGCTTGATACACCTGACACGTAGCCTCTTACTAATTCTATAGAACTCTTTATATAATCAGGATAACTTGCGTGAACTATATTAGGTATCGGTAGCTGAGACACGACAAGCAACACCTCCTCAACTCGTGAAATAGGTAGTGCTCTCGCCTGTTTAGAGGCTGAGCTTAGTAATAGAGGTAGTAAAGCTAATATAGATGCTTTAACTCTTAGCTTGCGCTCATTATCTATGTTTTGTATACCTGATACTTCTTCTCCTGAATACATGGGTCTAAGCGTCATTCCTAAGTTCATACTTAGCGAGAGCCCATAAAGTATTGACGAATATTCTTGTTTAAATATCATCATTTCTACCTCTCTTAATACTTCTTTCGGTATCACTCTGTTATGAATAACTGAATATTTTGATGCAGCCTCTAGTATTTCTTCTTCAAGTACTGGAATTCCAAAAGATACTTTGACTAGGCTGTCACGTTTGATCTGTTGTTCAGGATTCAAGAATCCGTGAATATCATTACAAAGATCTTTTATTGCTTCAGCCTCACTTTGAGCAGCAACAAGCTTTTTACTAAACTTAGAGTCTGAAGTATATCCTCTTGCACCGATACCTCTTCTACAAAGATCATTTAAAGAACGACCTCCTAACGCCTCATAGGTCTCTGCTAGATATACTGCATGCCAATGTTTAAGAGCGTTTCCTGTTATCACGGGGACCTCGTATATTCTTGGAGGATCTGAATCTCTTTTAAGTATCACTGTAGCCATAGCGTGAGTATTATAATTACCTATCGTGCCTGAACCAGTTAAAACTGAGACCTCTACAATAACTCTGGTTGATAATCTAATATATGGAGGATACATAGAGCTACTTTTCCTCTATAATTTCTTTTACAGTTAGTGAAAACGCGTCAGGCGCGATCATTAATGCTGCTAATCTCTTGATTTCTTTATATCTTTTATTTTTATCAATATTCTCGTACTCTTTAAGATATCTAAATAACAATTTCAAGTGCTCATTAAAATTGATTATGTGTCTCTTCGCTTCTTCTAAATTTTCTTTTTCTATTTTATTACTTTCATCTTGAGATCTTTTTAACTTCTCAATCATGTCATCTATGTCCTTCAACACTTTCACAGCTAACCTAGATAATTTAGCTAAACTATCCTCATACTTATCTGGCGATCTAGCTAACTCATCAATTACGTCATATGCTTGTTCGAGATGAACTACTAATCGGGCTGTCTCAGCAAATTTCTCCACAGGATCCTCATCAGAATGATTCATTGTTTACACCCCATGACACTATAGTTAAGAAGTTTAAATATTTGAATGCACTTATTATAGGATCGTCCTAAACAGGATTAATTTGATTAGACTCTCTTTAGTATTATTCATGTTATCTTCCTGGTATTTGGTTTTTTGTCCTTTGTTGAGAGGGATCTTTACAGTTCTCGAATCATTAGGAGCTTCATCGAATACTCCCTAGATAGAGTTAAGAGCGCGCTTAAATCTAGGAAGGTGACTATTCTAAGAGCCCCTCCCGGTATTAGTAAGACTGCCGTTCCCCTTGCAGTTCTATTATCTATTCTCATGAGATATTTCTGCATGTTTCTTCCGTGATCCACGTTGTTACCGTGAGGAGCTTAATGGATGATCTAGCTGAAATACTAAGGAATTCTATAGTCAAGGTAGTAGATGATCATCTATCTACCGAGCTAGCTGTTAGGCAACATGGCCTTACCCATGAGACCTACGTTTTATGGTTCTCTATACGATTACCACATTTGATACATACCCTTTAGAATGTTAGTTGAAGAGCTTTTAGACAATGTTAAGAGTGGATATAGAGCCTCTATTATCGTTAATACAGTTGAGGTTATCGAGTATATATATTTGAGACTCAAAGATAAGGAGAAAGTAATCTGCTTCATAGCAGGTTCAACTCCAAAGAATAGATTAGAAAAGCTCCAATACTTGAAGAAATATTGGGATATCCTTCTCGTAAGTACCCAGGTTTTGGATGCTGGTGTCGGCATCAGCTTCGATGTAATGATCTCACAGATTTTGCCGCTGAGCAGTTGATCCAGGGAATAGGAAGACAGGCTAGAGGAGAGCACTCGACAGAGGATATGTGAACTGTATTTACATTTGCAAGGATCTTGTTAATGGATCAGGGATCTACATAATGCTGTGAAGGCAATATGTGATATCCTTAGCTCTATAGTGGGCTGCAAGCTAAGTGTTAATTAGCACCTTTTCCTAAATCTATTGACAGAAAAAGCTTTTTAAGACCCTTACAAGCTTATCAATCGACTCTAAAATATTCTCGAATACCCAAAGACTTTTGGAGGTTTTAGAGACGAGAATATATGCTCTCTTATATTTATGAGAAAAACGTTTCCGAGTTGCTTAGTGTTAAGAATGATATGAACATATGGTCAAGAATGGTTCCTTTATCCTGTAATCAAACTACTATAGAATTAAAAGACGGAGGCAACGCCAAGAGCATACACAACAATAGGGACATGATGATCAACTATAGAATTGAATGGGAAGGTATGTCCCTCTGTCGGTGCCCTGGACTTCGATGATCTAACTATAGAATCAGTAGGATGGAGTAAAACTTATATTGAGAGACGAGGTATGATATTTTGTAAGGGAGCGTTGGGGAATATATAGGGGTGATTGGTTTGAGCATGTTCTGTCCTCGGTGTGGGTCTCTCATGGTGCCGAGTAAGCAGGGTGGCCTTGAGTGTCCTAGGTGTGGCTTTAGGGAGGATAAGGGGGGACTGGTCATGTACGCTACGAGGGTTAGGCGTAATCCTGGGGAGAGGATGGTTGTGATTGATAGTGATAAGCCTAGGTCTGCTATGCCCAGGACTCGGGATGTTAGGTGTCCTAGATGTGGGAATGATGAGGCTGAGTACTGGTTTCTACAGACTAGGAGGGCTGACGAGCCTCCCACGAGGTTCTATAGGTGTGTTAAGTGTGGTCATGTATGGAGGGAGTATGAGTGATGATTTCCTACAGTATTGAAGGTCGCTCGTTCAGGCTGGTGTTGATCTAGTGTTATATAATTGAGTGGCGCACTATCTTCATAAGCGGGCACACCACCTTTAATAATAAGGGGAGGATATGGAGAACCCCATATTCTACATCGAGAAAGCCATGTGGAAACTGGAGAGAGAAGGCTTGAACGAGCATATCATTAAGAGGGTCGGGGAGCTCATGGGGATGCCTACCAAGAGAGTCGAAGCCCTGAGAGCAAGGTACTCAGAGGTATTCACAAGATTTATAGAGAAGAGATGCGCCGAAACAGGCTCCCAATACAGAGTATGCATATACTCGTGGAACAGGAAGAGAGCGTTCAAGCCATACCCAGCATCTATGTACGCGACTGGAACGATAATAATGTTCAGAGACAGAGAGCCCCTAAAAACACTCTCAAACCCAATGCCCAAGGCCCTAGATTACCAGGAAGCGCTGGATCGTGTGCAACCAACAGCGATCCCCTCCCACGTATCTGCTAGAATTGATGGGTGGCAAGTAAATCTATACTATGACGAGCCGCTTAAGAGATGGATCTTCTCCACAAGATATGTACTTCACAACATGTACTTCACAAGAGGAGGCCTCAACATAGACCCATACGGAGAGATAAGCAACCCAATAGTATCCCTAGCAGACACAATAGCAACCAGCCAGGAGCTCTACAGAAAAGTAGATGGCTACGAAGGATGGACCTTCATCTTCACTCTCCTAGGCCCAGAACCAGCCATCACATCCCCTCCCTACCCCATAGCACCAGATCCATCAGAGTATAGACTATATCTCATAGCTGCAAGAAAAGCAGATGGCAATCTAGTAGACGGGGCGGAAGCGTCGAGGGAAATAGGGTGGCACCACTACCCAGAGGCCATTGAGGCAAGGAGCCTCAGCAAACTATACGAGGAAGTAAGAACCTCGCTGAACACGAGATCCCTGATAGCATGGCTACCCAGCAGAGGAGAGCAGGATGATCCGATAATCATCGAGATACCATCACAATATTACTACGACGCCATGATGGTCAAACACCTCAACGACGCCAAGTCAGCCCTTATCCTATGCTCAGAGAACCAGTGCCCCCGCCTAAAAGAAATAGTGAGTAGAGACATAGCAGAGAGAATAGATCTCATCGAGAAAACCTATAGAGAGTTACTAGAAACAATCAGCCAGAGGGCACAAGATCCAATGCTTGTGAGGGAATTATCACAGCTAGTGAGATCTATAAGGGGTGGGAGAGCCATAAGCGAGGATGAGATATCAAGCGAGCTCTCAGCAGGAAACTTTAAGAGAATAGCAAGGAAGATCCTGGCTACAATATTGGAGGGAAGATCTCTGGCATCCAACGAACTACTAGATCTAGTGGAGAGCTTAGAAAAATTTTCACGAGCAACGCAAGAGTCGAGTAGAAGATCGATCTAGGGATAAAACCTTATAAGAATTCTTGAATAACCCATACAGGGTGTTTGTTATTGAAGAGAACCTCGATCGAAGAGCTAGAGAATCCCTCCTCAACCTATTGAGAAACGAGGGTATAGATGATATTAGGGAGATAGATCCTCAGGGGCCTTCGTGGCCAAATCCTCCTAAGATCGGTTTCGACGGCATATCGGTGGAGCCGGAGATCCCCGGGAACCTATATATAACAGATACAACCTTTAGGGATGGGCAGCAGTCCTTCAGAGCAATCCAGGTTGGGGAGGCGGTGAAGATCTTTAGGTGCCTAGCCAAGCTTGATAACGAGAGCGGTAGAATATCTAGAAGCGAGTTCTTCCTATACACAGCAAGGGATCGAGAGATTGTGAGGACGATCAAGGAGCTCGGATATAGATACCCAGTGGTGATCGGGTGGGGAAGGGCTTCGATAGAGGATGTAAGGAGAGTTGTTGAAGCCGGTCTAGATGAGATGGTCATGTTGATGTCTATATCTGATATACATACCAGGTACAAGCTGGGCATGGCAAGGGATAAAGCTGTCACAAAGTATCTGGAGGCAGCGGAATACGCCATGAAAAGAGGTATAAGGCTTAGATGCAGCCTAGAGGACATTACCAGATCGGATATACCGGGCCTCGTAGTGCCATTCACTAGAAGGCTTCTGAGGATCAGCGAGAGATACGGCGTGGATCTCGTGATAAAGCTCCCAGACACAACGGGGGTTGGCGTGCCATATCCACAAGCTTCCCTACCATACTCAGTGCCCAAGCTCATATGGATCCTCAGGAAGGTCGTGGGGCTCAGCCCGGAACAGATAGAGTTCCATGGACACGGAGACTATTATCTAGGGGTTGCAAACGCCCTAGCAGCATGGATCTACGGGGCGTCGATAAACAACGGAACCCTCCTAGGAATTGGAGAAAGAGCCGGTAACGTACCAATAGAAGCCCTTGTAATTCTATATGCAAGGCTCAAAGGGGATTTCGGGGGTATGGATCCAAAGGCTATAGGATCTATACCAGAGGTCTTCAAAGAATTCGGATACCAGATCCCGAGATACCAGCCAATAGTGGGAGAGAACGCCTTTGCAACAATGGCTGGGATACATATAGACGCCCAGATGAAGAACCCAGCAACATATCTCTCAATGGATCCAAAGCTAGTGGGTAGAGAAGCAAGGATCTTGGTAGGCCCGTACTCAGGCACATCGGGAATAGCATATTGGATAAAGAATAGGTTGGGAATAAATGTAAACAAGGACAGCGAGATAGTGATGAAGATCTATACTAAGATAGTAGATCTATATAATAATGGGGCCATAAACCCTCTAAGCGATGAAGAAATAAAAGAGATCGTGATGAACGAGATCAGAAAACATCACAACACCTAGATCCTATTAGAAGAAATATATAGACTGGAAAAGACAAAGCTGCAAATGATCTACTATATGATTGGGAGAGGGCTTAAAGATAGGTAGGAATATTTTATTTGGCTCTGAGATTGGATATAATGGTCAGGGTTAGGGTCTGTGTCGACGATGCAACTAGATTCGTTAATAAAGCCCTAAGAGAATTTAAGGCTGGCGTTAATAATAACGACATGATCAAGGTTAGAGATGCTGCCAAGAAAGCATGGGATGCTGAGGTGCAGGCCACTAACGCCTTAATACTCTATTATCTCGGTAAGACCCCCTCCAGCCATTGGGAGAAAAGGCATTTATTAAGAGAGCTTGAGAAGACGGAGCCTAAGATCGAGGGCCTAGGGTTCAGAGACAGGTACTCTGCTAAGGAGAAGAATCTACATGAAACCATATTTTACGAAGGACTCGTGGATATCGATGAAGCTGAGTTTAAGTTAGAGAAGGCTAGAAGATACGTTGACGATGTTAAAAAGCTCCTAGGTCTATGACCTTCCCCCCGCCCTAAAGGGCGAGACTTGCTCTCTATCCAATGTCGACCCTTGACGAAGTGATCAGTTGGCTTATTGAACTGAAAAAACACTATACGTCATATCTAGCGATGAGACTTTTCCAATTCTATGATAGATTTTGGGCTTTGTCTCTTTTTAGCAGGTTCTACATATTCAGTTTCTAAGGAAGCTGAAGTACCAGGCTATGGAGCGGATCTCTTAGTCTATAATGTGGTTGAGGCGAAAGGGATAGATGTTGGCGGGATAATCAAATACAGCGATACCTCTTGTAGTGGTGTTCAGCGTCATCTAGCTAGTTACGAGGCTATTAGCCGCTTTAAGGAGATGATATACGGGGTTAAGGCATACTACTGTTGATCACACTAGCGAGTCTATGCTCATTCTTAGCGAGCCAAGCAGTGTTTTTTCCTGACGGATCTGCCTGTTTGAGGGAGTCTCCACAGGTAGAGCCTAGTGTATGCTATATCCCAACTAATTTCCTGGCTTCATGGGATTAGGGAAGGTATTGAGATAAAGAGGATAATATTAGGAGACACATGGAGCAACTACTATAGATATGCTGACACACTATTCTATGAATCGCTTAGATATCTAAGCGTTTCCCCGCTAACGGTATTCGATGGTATCTGTAAATACTTGAATTTCCGTTAGTGGTTGGGCCTAGGTATGGGTTCACCAGCTTCACCCATACTTCGTGGGCCCCGTCGAGCCCAACGCCACGGGTCTCCCACCTGAGGAGAGGTATTTCATGCCGATGTTTATAGCCCCAACGACGTCTCTCTCAACAATCCTGTCATCGACATATGCTATTCTCAATACTATCTTCATAACCTTGTATCTCCCGTTAGCCCCCCTCACCGCAGTGCGGTCACAAGGGGGCTATATCCATCGATCCTCTTCCTTGAAAATGGATCCACGCTCGAGGAACCCTTCTCAGATACCCTTACAACATGTATAGGTCTATCCTCGAGGGGCTCTATCAGCCTAGCAACGCTCCACTGGTGGATCCTGTGCCTAAGCCTCCTACCCCTATCCCTCTTCATCCTCTCCTTATCATCACCATCGATATCACCTATAACTACTACAGCATTGTTCTCCCTAGCAAGCTCCTCTATGATGCTTGCAACCTTATAGAGTATAATAGAGTATATTCTGCTTCTCAAGGTACCTTGGCTGATGATCTTCTTGGTCTGGTGGATCCCTCTAAATGACTCGTTGAACCTCAACCCTCCGAGCCTTAAGATATGAACCTAGTGACCTTCTCAGACATCGCTTTGATCATTATTCTCTAAGAGATCTTCTTAATAGTCCTAGATATCGACGGGCTATGTTCCCTAACGTGTTCCTGGATCATATGTCTCCTCATCGATGATCCGGTTGTCATCATCGTCTTCATCATTTCTATTAAAATGCGTCTTTACCATCATCTGATCCCGGGGTAGCATCTATAGAAACCCTTTTGACCTTCTCTCGCCCTGGAGGCAGGGTTTCCCCTGCTGGAGTCTCGGCGTTACTTCTCTCTATGAGTATATTGTTTACCTTGATGATCTGCTGATTGTGGATCGCTTCCCACCATCTCAAAGCGTTATCCATAGATCTCGTCCAGCTATAGATGTTCCCTCTAGAAAGATTAAAAGGCAGAAGTAGACATCTAACCCGGCCCTAGAAGAGTGAGGTTGCTGCATCTTATTATGGAACGCGATATTTTAAAAGAAATAATAGTGCTCGAGACTCTTGTAGTAGAAACCTCGCCCTAGAGGTCATACCTACAGGAATGATCTATGCAGATGATTCTCTACATATTAGGTTCTCCTCTCAGATGCTCGAAGCTTTCCAGGAGGTTCCCACCTAAATCTCCATAATCCCCTTCCAAAGGATTCCACAGCTATCTCCAGCTCGTCTGCCAGTAGGTCACTAATAAGAGGCTCATCTGCTAAGGGAGACACCAAGATATCCGTTAGAACCTCTCTAGATTGTACATTCTCTTCGGTTACTATCTTTACATATGCAGATCTAGCGTAGTACCAAACTCTCAGAGGCCCTCCAGCGGTATCTACCTCCAGCTCCTGACTCTCCTGGGTTGGGGGCCATAAATTAAGCTTCCTAGCTGTTGAGATCGGTATTAGAAGCTGTGGTGTAGGCGCTTCATAGCCGCTGTTTAATAGGGCTATTTCACTCACAGCTTTATCTCTTGCCTTGATCTCTATTTTCAATCTAACTGGCACTAATCTCACCTTTCCTCCTAAACTTTATCCTGCCTATATAGGCTATCCTTCTAAATCTTATCCTACCAATCTTCACCCTACTCATGGAAACCCCTACAATATTTTAGAGGAGGAAGGTATAAGAACTCAAATACCTCTAGAATTTAGATTTATTAATAACAGCTGCTAGCAGTAAGACGCAGGATTAAGTAAATAGCTTATTCATGCCACTCTGTGTCATCACATGACCTCCCTCACATGCCCTAGAAGAGCAAGATTCGCCGCTTTAATATCAACAGCCAGGCATTCTAACCATTTAAACTATTTGCCCTAGAGTTTTACAACTGGGAGCCTCGCCTTTTAGGGCGGGGGAGAGGTCGGTTCATAATATATACGTACATCGAGTAGTTTTAATTCCATCCTCAAGTGGTATTTATAGTTCGAAGGCAAGGATCTTTCCGGCTTTCTCGATATCTGCACAGCCATATTTAATATCTTCTCCGGGTCTCGACCCGTTGAAGATCAGTTCTCTCTAGTCTAGTCACTCTCATTACGACCTAGCAAGCTCTAGGATCGACACCTGTTTTCCTGAGCCGTATATATTAGCTCCTGTAACAATATAAAGGGTGGGATTATGCATTCGCTAGCAGTAACATCATATAATCCAGTCCTTAGGTCGTTGAAGGTGGGCAGGGCTGTGGAGGAGGTTAGAAGATACATACTATCTAAAGGGGGCTTGGATCATATGGGGGATAAGGATCTAGTGGAGATGGAGAAAACAATCATTGATAGAGATCCCGAGGTGATTCACGTGGCGAGGGAGATAATAAGGATCTTGATCAAGCCAGCAGTTAGAATCGATATAAAGAACAACGATACACATTATAGACTATACCACAGACTACCATGGGAAGTAGAATATGGGCCTGAGAAATGCTCTGTCTGTGGATGCGAAATAAGCGATACAGGATATTGCTGCTGCAGCGGCGCTGTTGATTAAATTGCACGATAATTTTAGCCTTGGATCATAAGAATTCCAGCTGCATATATTATCTGATATCTATCGTGACTCTAAATATAACTCCCTCCCCGTCTTGAAGGGCGGGGTTTCGAAGCTTTGGGTCTCGGGTGTTAGCCTCTGGAGAGGGTTTAATGGCTTTACACCATTATGAGTTGCCAAGTAGCTCTCGATCTTTCTTATCACTGTTATCTTGTATCCTAGTCTTCTTGCTATGTTTAGTGTTACATTCACATCTGCGTTAATCTTCTTTCCAGTCCTTCTTCATATGTATAAGCCTCTGTGCACCCTACCGTCCACATGTATCTCTTCGCATATTGAGCAACCCTTGCTTGTTTAATCCTCTGGTAGGTGTTCAACATATATACCATACTCTCTGAATATATCCACAATCCAGAGCACTATTTTCCTAAACCACCATATATTAGTGTTATACTCGTTTCCATTTTTCTTGGCTAAGCATAATCAGGTATCCAATGCATAGCTTCCTAACACCCCTATTCCATAGTGTTTCTGTTGTTTCTGCTAGGAATCTTATCGATGCTCTGTATAGATGCCTAAGCCTCTCACTCCTCTTATACATTGCTTCAAGGCATTTCTCAAGGTACTCTATCCACTTTGGGAGCCCAGCGTTCCTAAGTAGATCCCTTACAGCCTAGTATGTCAAGATCTCCTCTTCCACCAATAATACTCAGACTTGATGGATCCTCCTTTGACAAGCAAAGCTGATCCATCCGAGATTACTACTGCGAATAGGTTGTTAAGCCCCATATCCATGAATGCCTCTTTATCACCACCAATAGGATCCCTCCGCTTAATACTCCTAGGATTTACAATCTTACCCTTTTTACCCCTATAGTTAGGCTTGACATAACCTCTCTTACTGAATTTTGGCGGCTCCACACCAACCTCTATTGGTAGGTATACGAATCACCTACCATTAACATATACTATTCAAGCCTTTCCTGCTTACCCTTTCACTTGATCCTACCAGCATACCTTATCTTTAGAATCTTTAGACCAAAATCCACGAGCACCAAGTAGCCCCCAGGCTTTGTGTCGTTATAGCTTAAGACAGCTGATCTTATAGCTCTGTACTCTACTAGAGAGGCGATGTTGATATATTTTAGCATTTGGTGAGGTATTATGTTTGGGGATAGTATCATAGGATATGTTCGTGTTATAGGTGTTATAGCTAATCCGTTTAATAGGGATCTCAGAGTAGAGGTGGAATTTGTAGCTGATAGTGGTGCGATATATACTATGATACTTGGGCATATTGCTGAGAAACTCGATCTCAAAGTAGTTGATAAAAGAAAATTTAAGGTTGCTAGTGGTGAAGTAACCGAATATCCTGTTTCAGAGGCATACATAATAATAGAGGGTAGGGGAGTTACAAGTCTCGTTGTTATAGGGTCTGAGAAAACACCGCCAATCCTCGGGGTTACAACCCTAGAATTATTAGGATTCCAAGTAGACCCAGTAACTGGAAGGTTAAAACCGCTAGAATTAATGCTCTTATAAGCTCTATCTTCTTGCTCTGAAGGGTGTGGAGAAGGTAGAGCTTAAGGGGACTGGTTCAAGCATCCCCCTAAGATCCTCTCTAAAATGATCCACATTGAATCTGAGAATAGCTTGCCCTAAGTATTAGCCCCTAGATACTAGCGTCAGTGTTTGAGTGGATAAGCTATAATCAATCGATCCATCATTGGGACTTAAAACAGCCTTCGAGGGGCAGGTACGGATATTTAAAGGCAGAGGAAAACATTGTAGGAGGTGCTATGAGCGGGGATCAGGAGAGAAGAATAGTGCCTAGCCCCGAGGTGTGGAGAAGAAAGAGGCGTCGCATAGTACCGCCGCCAGAGGCGTGGAGACACGGCCCACCGAGGAAGAGAGAGGGATCAAACGCCCAGCTTCCGAACACTAGTGATTCCTCGCCAGAGGGGTAAGCCCGAAATCCCAGCATAGAAAATCGCCTTACAGGTGGAAGCCTCGCCCCTTTAGGGCTGGTAGGAAGTTAAATTTATTAGGTGAGGGTGTCTAGGTATAGATCTTTTCGAGGATATTAGAGCCCTAGCCAGTATATTCTCAGTGAATATCAATGGCTATTCTTGTATTTGATATATATGGTACTGTTCTGGATTTAAGTAGCATTGGTATAGATAGATCTCTTCTAAAAGAGTGGAGATCCGCGCAGCTGGAGATGACATGGAGATCGAGTTTAATGGGTCTATGGTTTGATTTCGATGAGATAACAAGGATCTCACTAAGATACGCTATGAATAAGATTGGTTTAGCAGCGGATGAGGAGGAGATCCTAAGGAAGTGGTATGGGATGGCTGCATATGAAGATTCAAAATACATATGCGTACTCGGTGAGAAACACAGCATATATGCCCTCACAAACGGGACTAGGAGGAGTATTGAGGAGGCCTTAGAGAGGAATGGGCTTCTCAGATGCTTTAAAGGAATATACACCGCTGAAAATGTTAAGAAGTATAAACCCTCCGTTGAGATCTATAGGGGGTTCCTATCATGGACCGGTTCTGGGGACGCATATCTAGTCTCTGCAAACCCCTTTGATATTTCTGGTGCAAAGAATGCTGGCATGAGAGCTATATATATTAATCGCCACGGTCTTCCAATAGATCCTCTGGCTCCTCCACCCGATCATATAGTTACCAGCATAGCTAATATCATTAGCCTATCAATATAGCTTATAACTATAACAATTAATACAGTGAAAGAGTTTCCATGTCTATTCGTACATAGCTGAGAATTTCACTAGCATAATAGAAGCAATATACCCTGAGAGCCGTTAATGCATACAGAGCTACGAACCCTTTTACGGCTGCCCAGCTACATAGCATAGACCTCTCCTCACTCTTCACGGGTTTGCATTCGGTTAGAGACGTCGGGGCTCCACACACCCTCTGCATTAAAGAAGTTAATGACTATAGTATTCAGAAGCATTTACCGTTATCCATAGCAGCTGTAAACCGAAAAACATAGCTAAGCTATAGTACAACCTCATCCTCTCTGCTTGTACCCCGATGATCATTGATTATCGCTGATATTCCTTTGTTTGGTGTTGCTTTGCTTCCTGATCCCAGGGTTTTTAGCCCTGTGGCATCGGGGACTTCCACCTCGCCCAAGGAGATCTTGGGATCTCTATGGGTTCACCGGTGGCTATTGTAAAGATATGGAGAGATGTTAAGGAGAGAATTGATAGGTATAGGGGGAGAGTTAACTGGGCTGAGGAGGTTAGGAGATTTATAGAGGCAAGGCTAAGGGAGCTTGAAGTTGAGGAGAATATAAGGAGAGTTGTCGAGACACTTTCACAGCTATCCATCAAATCTCCTGAGAATTCTTCAGTCATCTCTGTGAGGGAGGATCGTGAGGATCATTAATGCATCAATATCAGTATCTTTTATTAGAGAAGCTAGCTGACTATGTGAAGCTATATATAACAGTCGATTTAGCATTGAAAGAGGTATTGAACGCCGTATTTAGGGATTTTTTGCTTAGGAAATCCATGAATCTGGATGTAGCGCTTAAGCTGTGGGAGATATTATTCTCAATGATCGGCACCAACGTGTCGTAGAGTTCGAGGATAAATATATTTTGAAAATATTTGAAATTGCATTAAAAACAATATTAACTATCTATGATGCTCTATATATTGCTTTAGCCGTGAAGAAAAAGCTACCTCTGGTCGCACTAGATGAGAAACAGGCGGGAGCAGCCCAAGCTTCTTAGTGTAAAAATAATTGTGCTCTCTATCTAGTGTGAACCAGAAGATTTTCAGGTATTTCAAGAAGCTCCTCTACATTAAGATTGGAAGTCACTCCTTTACGACCTACGCCTCCGGGGCTATGATAATATCTATAGCCCCAAGTCCCCGAAAGGGGGTAGGAGTAACGGGCCGGAGACCATGGCAAAAAGATCTTCTATAGAATTGAAAGGCTAGTTCTCATAGAGGTTTTAGCGTAGGGGCTGACCGCTGAGAAGAACCTTCTGAGCCTTGGGTCCTCCTCGCTAAGCCTCTTCACAAAGCTGAAGGGGTCTTCGTGCGATGATGGTATGATCCCCCTACTGGCGCCTTAACCATTAATGCCGATGCGCCATACAGCTCCTCCGACGGACGAGGTCTCCTCTAGCTAAGCTAGGGTTGTAGGTGTTAGGGGTGTTTTTAAGGGTATAGCTTACGACCTCATCTTTTAAGGTGGGGAGAGGGTCAGACGCTGATCACCTCTAGCCCAAGTCCTTGCGCGACTCTCACCTGGCGATCGTCGCTCGTTAGGAGCTTGGCTTTTCGCTTCATCGCTTGAGCTATGTATAGCGAGTCATAAATTGTTATCCC
>JAVVGE010000012.1:0-36152 GCA_032249255.1 Desulfurococcales archaeon
CTGTGTAAAGTGGATTGAGAAGCTCTATGCTCTAGAGCATAGCAGAGCATCTCACTAAGCATCTCCCTATATGCATCCCCAACCTCTCTAAGAGCCTCTCTACCAATACTGTTAGTCCAGCCTTCTAGGATTATTGTTCTTTTAAGGGTCTTTAAGAGCTTCTCCAACACTAACCAAGTAATTAGAAGTAGCTGAAAGTATTTAAATTTATCGCTAAACCGGCAACAGCCTCTCTAGCGCTAAGATAATTAACGATATTAAATAGAGGAAATCTCGTCCTTTAGGTGGGAGAGATGTTAGCTGGGGGGTTCGGGTTTCATCAGGCTGGCATTTTCTGGTACTAAGCCCTCTTCCGCTTGCCTCCGATGATTGTTGGTTGTCGCTGGTTTTCATTTGTTTTGGATTGCTGTGCTTCTTAATCCACAGGGATGTTAGAGCATCTATGTGGCATCGGGGGCTTCCCCCCTACTCCACCTCCCGGGCTATATGCCCTGGGAGGCTTCTCGGAAGGGCTGTCAAACCCAGCGGAAAGGGGCTCCCATCTAGGGCTAGGCCTAGAACCCCGAAGCTCTTCTGGGCGGGGCCCTCATACAGGGCCCTGGTCTTGGGAGCTCTGAGCATCATCGCTTCCCGAGGATATTCATATGCCAAGCACATGGAGGTATCATCTTATCATCAAAATAGCTAGGGATTAGATGCTTATAAGCTTAAGCAGATAACAAACAAATATAAAAACATTACTATTAACGTAAAAAGGATACAGCCCACAGCATTGAACAGAGAAAGCAATGAAGATAGGGCAATGGACCGGGGTATCCTGAATGGGCGAAGGCTAATGACGAGATGAGGCGCTTGATATAGAGCCCCGTCTGGGGCCTATGAAGCTAGGGGGACAAGTGGAAACCTACATATCGAGTTTACCCCTTTTATCTCTTTGATCTCTCTTCTTGCTCTTCGAGCGTGGTTCTATATTAGATATTAAATTATATATAAAACTGTGGAGTGTGATGGAAGGTATCTGATGGTTTGCGTTATATTTATTAATATTTTTGATTAGTACATATCTATATTGGTGTCTGCCATGGTGGTTTCGAGGAGTGTCTGGCCTGTTCTAATGATCTTTATAATCTTGGGCAGCATATTCGCAGCCGTTGTAGTGTTTTCCTATTCCCAGTCTGGGGGCATGGTGACTGGTGATAAGGTGGATCCGGAGGTGTTTAAGGAAATAGCTAGATCTGGATCTGCGAGGGTTATAGTTGCGATTAACGATCCCTTGTATGGTGATAAGGGGTTTATAGATATGTTGAGAGGTGATAGCCTGGTCAAGGCCCTTATCACGAGTGCTGAGGAGACCCAGGGTGGAGTGGTTGAGATGCTCAGAGCCTATGGAGTTAAGGTGCTTGATAGGTTGTGGCTCGTAAATGCGATAGTTGCTGAGCTCGATTCAAGGTCTCTGAGCAGCATCGTAAAGATCCCTGGTGTTGCCCGAGTTATTCTGGATCGGGTGATAGGGCTTGTAAAACCGGTTGAGGAGATCAGTATTGGAGATAGAGGGGTTATTATCAGACCCTTGGATAATGTGAGCAGATCTATAGTCCAGGCTGATAAGGTTGAGGCGCTCGGGATCACGGGTAGAGGGGTGAGGGTCGCTATATTAGATACAGGTATCCAGGTAGATCATCCATGGCTCATTAGGAATGGTACGAGCGTTGTTATAGCTGAATACGATGCTACCAGAACAGGGGTTGTCCATGTATGTGTCTATAGGAATGAGACAGCATCCCATGGAACCCATGTTGCTGGGATAATAGCTAGCCAGGATCCTGTGCATAGAGGTGTAGCTCCCGGCGTCTATATATATAATGTCATAGTGTTTAGCCCACTCCTACAGTGTGAAGGGGCTGCAGTCTCGTGGATTATAAGGGGTATTCAGTGGTCCTTGCTAGGACCCGATGGGATACCTGGGACAGATGATGAGGCCCAGATTATAAGCATGAGCCTGGGGACCCTTATACCGCCGTGGTTCTCATACTACTATGCTCGTTACGACTCCCTAATAACGGCTATCTCAAGGGCTGTTAGCGCTGGGGCTGCAGTGGTTACTGCGGCAGGCAACGCTGGTCCTGGAGGCTATACGATTAACTATCTATGCCTAGCAAGCGGGGTCATATGTGTTGGTGCGGCAGACACTAGGAGGGGTAGCCTATCCAATTCATCAGTTGCTATATTCTCTTCGAGAGGACCTATACCATTTGACACGATACTCCCCGATGTCTCCGCCCCCGGCGTTAGGATCATATCCTCGGTCCCTGTGAATACTACCGACGTCTTTAGCGGGACCTCGATGGCGACGCCCCATGTATCAGGCGTTGCAGCCCTCCTGAAGGAGGCATACCCTAGATGGGGACCTGCAGATATTAAGAGGGCTATAGTTGAATCGGCAGCCCCGATACCGATTTCAGATATATATGAGACTCCAAATCCCCTTGAGCAAGGCACCGGGATGGTGAGAGCCCTAGATGCCCTTAATAACCCTATCAGAATGCTCTTCGTGGGAGGCGCTCTAGAAGGGCTTACACAGACTCTTGTTGTGCCTCCGGGAGGTAGCGCGTCTACCGCCCTAACCATATATAATATTGGTAACTACACCCTGGGCGTTGATCTAGACTCGACAGATCTTGTCAGCTATCTAGGTACGAGCGTTATTAGAAAGACCTCGTTAGCTATATCGCCTAGGAGTATATCCATAGGGGCTGGAGACAGTGCCAGCGTAACTATAACGATCTCTGCGTCCAGCAGGGTTTTGCCGGGAACCTATGTGGGCTATATAGTGGCTACATCAGGTGAGTATAGTGCTAGGCTTCCAATAGCTGTGGTTATTCCAGCTAGCCTGGCAGAGGATGGCGTGGGCTACTCACTAACGATCTCAACATTCCTTGGAGCTGGGCCTCCTGAATGGGTTACTTATAGGCTCTATATATCTCAACCCATACCGGAGTTAGCAACTGTAACATCCTACTCTGAGTACCCTCTGCCGCTGAGCCTATATATGGTGACACCATCAAATAGATTCATAGCCTCTGTGAGCGGCCTTAGATTCCCTGAGAGGGGCGAGTATATATTAATAGTGGAGGTGCCCGGCGAATTCGCCTTGGCCGGGAGAGCTGAGATCTTGATTAGCGCCCCCAAGATCTCCCAGGGCCTTTCCCAAATAACCAATATATCTAGAAGCCTTGCCGTGATAAGAAGCGATCTAGAGGCTCTGAATGTTTCCACATACCAGAGGATCTCTGGTATAGAGCTAAACATATCATCTATATACTCAGCCATAGATATACTCAGAGGAGCTGTTAGAAGCCTAAACATATCCCTAGGCGATGTGTCTCAGCAAATAGCTATTGTCAGGAGCAACATAACGGATCTAGCACAGAGGATAGGCGAAAACACAGCATCAATATTGATGCTGAGAAACACTCTACAGGATTTCATAAACACAGCAGAAAAAAGATTCACAGGGTTAGAAGGGGCTATATCAACAGCATTCAATAATATATCATCAATCAAAAACACACTAGATAGATTCCAACAAAGCACGCAGCAAGCAATAGCAGATATTCAGAGCACCATATCATCGCTATCAAAAGAACTAAATACAACAACACTATACGCAATAATAGGACTGACCCTAGCAGTGATAGGTATAGCTATAGGGATAACAGCAATAGCACTAACAAGGAGAAGGAAATAAAGGAAGGAAACACATTGGCAGAAAGCCAACCTCCTTTCAATTCAACACCTCTAAATTAAACTGAAGATCGCTAAAAAAGGATCAGAAACAGCTTCAGGCCTCAAGTAGAATAAAAAGCCATTTTATAGTGACATGACCTCCCTTCAATTCTATAATAGATTATCTTTTTCATGCTAGGATCCAGAGCATTAACCTCCAAGCAGGTTTATTGTTTCTATCTTAATGATCATCAGACCTATCGATCCCAAGACCATCGAATATATATCCATCTCATCACAGGCATGTCCACATACACATATGCTTAAAAATACATACCCAGCCCTAAAGGAGCAGAATTTCAGAATTCTATATAATAAAATAAATAGTCACATTTGACTCATTATTAGGGATAAAAGACCTAACAAAAACATGAAACTTAGGGCCCGTAGCTCAGCCTGGATAGAGCGCTGGCCTCCGGAGCCGGAGGTCCGGGGTTCAAATCCCCGCGGGCCCGTCACAACCTTTGGACTTTTTATGTAGATCTCTAGCTCACGTCTTTCTCAGAGTTTCTGAATTTTTGTGTGATGTGCAGGATGGCAAATCTTGCCTCTTTAGGGCGGGGACGGGGTTATAATGTGTTGAGGGTTTGTTAAGGGACAAGAGCTTTAAATGATCTACAATAAAAATATCATTTATATTCCTCTATTTTATTTATATTTTATATATATTAAACTTATTATTGGGTTTAATTTGGTTTTAGAAGTAACGCTAGTGTTTTTCTACTAAGCTGAATTCCTCGATCAGATAATCACTATATAAACTTATAAAAACCCAAGATATAATTATATTAGGGGAGGTATTTTGTCAGAGGAGAAGAGGAGAGAGGAGAAAGGTAAAAGGGCTGTAGGTGAGAAGAATGTTATATATGAAGATGAAGATATCGTGGTATTAAGAGCGCCTGATGATGAGGAGCTTATAGAGCTTGTTAAGAAGAAGATCGCTGAGAATGGAAAACCGGTCTCGTGGAAAGAGCTTAGGGCATATTTCAGCGGCCTTGCTGGAGAAGATAGACTGAGAAAGGTGTTGATAAGGCTTATAGAGAATGACGAGGTTATAGAAATGCCAGACGGTACCTTTGCACTACCTGGTATGGAAAAGGGCTATGTTCCAAGATCAGATGTTAAGAGGGTTAGGCCGCTAGCTCCTAGAAAGTTTAAGGCTAGATGGGGATCGATGGCATCTAGGCTTAGAAGGCTTGGTGTGCTTGAGGAAGGCGCCTCAGCACAGGCCTCATCCGGCTCTAGCGACTCTTAGCCTAGTGATCCTGCTGATCTGGTAGATATACTATATATCTCCTAATAAGTATCGACCTATAGCTCTGGATAACCATCTTAGCGAATACCTCAATAGCGAATAACACCTTTTTATGGATGCCATGACCTCTATGGATGCTCATAGGCTCGCACTGCATCGGCTTAGGATCTCCGAAGGACTGGTTGCCTGGCTTAAATATTGATATAATCGCTTCGAGAACCACTGGTAATACTATGCTGATCCCTCCCATAGCCTTTCTCCCATCTATAAGCCATGGCATAGAGCTATAGAGATCTTCATTGTTTCCAAGCATCTTCATAATAGCCTCCCTGTACGGTGTGGCTCTTTTAGAGAACATTCCTATTATCCTGATCCTGCCCCTAGTTAGTTTCCATGTATATCTAGCCATTCTATAGCATATGGCGCATCTCTCGTTATATAACAAGATCTTGGGCATTTTATAGCCTCCAACATTCATGAGCTTCTTAATGAAGAGGCTGTTTCTCAGCATATATAGCTTTGATCCTAAGATCCTCATTATCCCTAGGGCATTTCTTATCCTTAATGATCTTCCCCACAAAGTCGCCTGGCATGAACTCCCTCTTCTCCTCATAATCCCCCTTTATACACGCAATTATTGTGTAGGTTACAATCTTCTCTCTCTGCTTTCTCTCCCTCTGCTGCAACATATTGCCAAGCATCGATATTAAGAAGAACACGAGCATCAGTATGAAGAAAATCGTCCACAACATATCTGTTTGGAGCTTTATAACCACGCGCCTCTCCCAATATTAAACCCCTATAGGGCTTATAATGCATTTGTAGCCTCGCTATCCTCATATCCCCTCACAGTTTCTGGCATGGCTACATGCCCTAGGAAGTCTGTAATAACTAGGATAGCCATCTCAGGGCTTATAATCCCTATCTCGGTTATGATGGCATCTATATACTCGGGGGGAGTTGCGTCAAAAGCGGGGTTCCTAACTTCTATACCATCTATTAATGGATCTAGCACTTCTCTAGGATCCCTCTCCTCGATCTCAACAATTTCACCTACCAAGGTGTATGGCGAGAATTTATATGTTTCAGCCGCAACATAGAATGGAACTCCATAGGTTCTTGATACAAGGGCTACTTGAGAAGTCCCGACCTTATTGATCAAAGCCCCGTTAGATGTTATGGCATCCGCACCAACAAGCACCAGATCCGCTCTCCTAACTGCATAGGTCATCGCGGAATCTGTTATAAGTACTACTGGAATCCCTCTCGACGCCAGGTCCCTAGCAGTTATGTACCCCTGGTACCTTGGTCTAGTCTCCGTAGCATATACCCTAAATCTCTTACCCTCACTCCAAGCTCTAGCCAGTATTGAGACCACTGCAGAGGAGTTACAATGAGTCACAATAGTAGCCCCATCATCTACTATCCTAGAGCCTATCTCCGCTATAAGCTCCAGAGCTTTCTCAGAGTATTCCTTGAACTCTGTTGCTACCTTTACAACAGCCTCTACAGCTTCCCTAACATCTCCATAGCCCTTTCTAACGGCCTTCATTATATAGGAGACAGCATTCGGCAGAGATACAGCTGTGGGTCTTGTTGATAGCAACACCCTCGACACCTCTTCCATGTATCTAGCAAAGCCCTCTAGATCGCCCTTATAGCCCTCAGCAGCGATCATAAGGGCTTCAGCAGTTGCCCTAGCAATCCTTCCAGCACCCCGTATCCTCATGCTCCTTATATCCTCGGCAATTCTGAGAACCTCCTCCGGGATCATGTTTTCTCTAACCTCTCCAATATCTTAGATCTAACATCCCTATATAGATCATCAAGCCTCCTCACCCTAGGAGGCCAGGATCCAAATGTCTCCCTAACTATATAGGGAATCGCGTGAGGCGATGTAAGGCCTTTCTCAGTTATTATGGCATCTATATACTCAGCTGGTACAGCCTCAAAAAGGGGGATCCAGGCCTTCACACCCATAGATACAAGATCCTGGGGGATGTCCTTCAACTCTATCTCAGGAGACCCCACCAGCTCTCCAAAGAAGGTCTCAGGAACTATTTTATAGCTCCCCGACACTACGAAGAGCCTGATTCTGGACTCTCTAGCAGCTATAGCCAGAAGAGCTGTGCCTATCTTGTTTATGATAGATCCATTGGCAGCTATGGCTTCTGCTCCTATAACGACTCTCGAAGCCCTCTTAATAAAACTCCTAATAGCCGAATCCACTATAAGGGTTACGTTAACGCCGAGGCTTTTAAGGGCCTTTGCCATCTCAACACCCTCACCAAAGGGCCTCGACTCTGTCACAATAGCCCTTACCCTTGCTCCTCTAGCAACAAGATTCTCAAAGATCTTAAGCACTGTTCCACTATACGATATAGTGAAGATCGTCTCGTCATCTTGAATCCTTTTCGAGGCTATCAAAGCAGCTTGAAGAGTCATATTCCTCACCATCTCAAACACCCTAGAAATCGAAGCAGATATCGAGGCAATAGCATCAGATACATTACTAGAATTGCTTAATAAGAAATCCTGGAATATATCCCTAGAAGCATTTATTAGCAGAGACGAATAGGGCCTCGACTCACAAGCCCTATAAAGATAATCAATAGCCCCCAAAAGCTCCTCCCAACTCCTCGAAGATCTAGCTCTTTTGAAGAACTCCTCTAAAATGCTTCTAGCAGCTTCAGTAGCTCCATAGATCATCCACTGCTCTTTCAACTCTATAGCTGATCACCTTTTCCATCTAGTCTATGCTCTTTCAGCTCTATAGTAGATCTTTGTGGGTCTTTGTCTCTCCTTTCCAGACCCTGTATATAATTTTTGTTTCTATAATATTTAAGTATTTATGGTGATCTAGCATGAAATCAACCAATTTCCACATCTCTACGAGAATGGGTTTCCATATTCTCCAAATAGCATTTCAATAACTATCACACCCCTCGTTTTCAGAGCACCTCTAACTACTAGGTTAGCTATCTTTCTCCTGCGATCTTTTCTCTTCTCACCTTCCGTAAGCTTTCCGCAGCCTTCATAGCCTCCTTACTATTTGATCTATATTTCTCCCGAATACTCTCCTCTCTATTTCTTAAGCTGTAGCCTAGAGTTATCTCGACAAGATCTGTTTTGAGGATTATTGCAGATGCCTCGTTGAGTGTTGCAGCAGAGTTCTCATTAACATTAGCAGGCTTCACAATATTCTATGGTTTATAGAATAGAAACCCCCTGGAGAGCGAGGCCTGTTCTCTATCTAATGTTAACATCAACTCTTATAAACCTATATATAACTCAAAACAGTTTCAAGGCAGCGTTGGTTATTCGAGAGCTTCTTCAGATCTTATCCTAACTTGTAATGAGAGCCAGTAGAATCCTAGATCTTTTTAATAAGGGTATATGCTGTGAGTATTATGGATGCTATGCCTAGCGCTAGTATAGCGCTTACGAATCCTATCACATCGCCCAGAACCCCTTTTAATGCCTCATACAGATAGCTGGATCTCACGCCCTCTACCAGTTTAGGCAATACACATGATAGAAACTGGTTCGACGGGAACTCCATCTCTTCGAGGGCACAGGTGTAGGGTGATACAGTCACCACTACTGAGTTAGTTAATATGGACAGTGCTGAGAGCACCATGACTAGAGGTTCTAGCCTGGGTCTCCTAGTTAGGAGGAGTTGTAGTGAGGGGGCTAGAATAGGTGTTATGGGTGTTAAGAACCTTGGGCCATAGCTGAGACCTCCATCGAAGTCATACCACATTGCGTGCGGTATTGTGTAGGATGCTAGAAAAATTACTAGCAATAGCCTCTCATATATATCTGGTATAGAGGCTATGAACCTAGGAAGCATCGATGCACCAAGGCCGAGGACTGGGTAGAGGGGTATCAAGCCTTTCCTAGGATCTATTATGAGCATGTATAGCCCATAGAGCGGATTTACAGACAGACCTAGATAGCCATCCACACCGATTCTCACAAGTAACAATGTCTCGGGGAACGAGAAGGGATTCCCCGTGGTTGCTACATTATAGAGCGCCTGCGCCGCCGCAAGTGGGGAGAAACCAGCTGTCCAGGCAATGAAGGCACATAGAAGACTCCTCAACCCGTGATACTTAGCAACATATATAGCTACTATAATGCCCAAGGAAAGGGGTGCTAGAAATGCCATAGGATCCATGAGAAGGGTTAGGGACGATAAGAAGCCGAGTAAGAGGTATTTCAGCTCATCACCGCCCCTTCTTACAATAGATACCGATAGATATAGAGCTAAGAGCATCGAGAATGTAAGGGGTGCTTGAGGGAATATATGGCTTGAATATATCCAGAGCAATCCGCTTAACGAGATCACTAGGGTAGATGCTAATACATAGCGATCTCCGTAGAGCCTTGTGAAAAGATATATAACAACCGTGGATGCCAGACCATATAGAGAAACCACAACCCCCCCTATTAAAAGCTGGTTACCCGAGATCCCGAAGAAACAGAGCGGGATTGATATTACAAGAGGAAGGCCGATAGGTCCTGCAAAGAGGTAGTTAGAGTTATATTTAACAACATCCACATATACAGAGTAATGCTCCTCTAGAAATACTTCTCCCCTGCATATCTTACTTGATAGATCTATCAGAGGAGCTGTATAGCTTGTGAACCAAATAACGTTTATACTTAGTATATAGATTACCCCAACGATAGAGAAGATAATTATTAAGATTACTATCCTTTCACCGATTTTCTTGAGAGCCAACATCCAGAAGATTAGACATTAGCAAACCTAATAAGTAACACTGATCCGAAACACTCATCAGACAAACATTTTAAAACCTGACCAAATAAGCTACAAGCTAGAAGCATCGCACTTAACCGGAATAAAGATTTATTATTATCTTCTAATACCTAACGACCCCTTTCTGCCTTGGTGGGCGGGTTTTTATGATGGGGTCTCGGATGTTACCCCTCTGAGAGGGGTTATTGTTTCTATTTTCATGATCATCGGACTAGGGGTAAGGAAGCTAACCGAGTATCCAACTAAGACGCTATCCCCAAGCCTTCAGTGCGATATATTCTCATCATAGCCATAGGAAGCTTAAAAACGCAAATACTACTCCGCCTTTAAAGGCGAGGTTTGCTGTTTCTCCATCAACTTTCTAAATGCTTTCGGGGGTCGGGTCTCGGCGGGCACGGTCGGGGGTCTTTGGCGGGCATACCTCGGGGGCTCGGGGATTCCTCTACTACTCTTGCCCGTCGAGACCCAGACCCTATACATTATAGAGTATAGAAGCCTTAAAAACCCCGCCCTAGAGGGGCGGGGCTTATCCTCTATTTAATGGCAATGTGCTATTCATAATCAATGGTGTTATTTAGATGGAGCTATGGTACATAGGATCAAGCTATCTTTGGGAGAGCATCTTATATGCGGCCTTTTAGCTGTGATAGTAAAGAACCAATTTTCTGTGATGCGAATATATCTCCCCTTATCTTTAATTCGCCCCTAAGATATGCCCTTACAGGATCCAGTTCTCCTTTTATAATCTTGACCATGATCTCGTCCTTTGCTGCTAGCACAGCTGTGGGAGAGCTATGCCTGCCCTCAACGATCTTAACTGTTCCATCGGGCGTGATCTCCATGTAAAATGGAGGCTCGCCCTCGATTTCGAACTGAAAGAACATTGGGCCTTTTACCTGGGATCTCAGTTTTGGATCGCTGTTTACAATATCTGCAGTCCTTCTCATAAGATCTAAAGTGGTCATCGATATATCCCCTAATGAATATTTTTAGGGGGTTATATATAAACCTCTGGTAGTCCTCTGTATATAATATAAATCTGAGTATCATATATTAAAATCGCTAGATCTTCCGGGTTTTTAATAGATCCTTTTTGTAGTATCTGTAGAAAGGTTCATGGATGGCAATTATGAACTTTAGTTTATCTCATGTGGATCGGTCTTCATGTGGTCATATTTTAAACCATTGATGAGTATATCATGTGGATGGGTGTACATGGTGAGTCGGGTTGGAATAGGTATGTTAGCGATCTCGTTAATACTTGTGTATATATTTATCAATACATATCCCTCTGCGACACAGTCTATGGAAAAACCTGTTATAATGGATCCAACTTACTCTATAAACCAGATTGTGAGGCCCGGTAGCTGGTTCATAGTAGAGGTGAGAGATCCTGCTGGTGTTTTTGCTCCTAGCAGAGCTAGTGTTACTGTGTCTTGCTATATATCTGGGCTAGTCAATATCTCCCTCTCGATAGTGGGATACAATACCCAGGCTGGGAGGCATAGTATCAACGTCTCTATTCCTAGGTTCGAGACCCCTGCCGAGGGGTTCTACCCATGCTCGCTAGTGATTTCAGATGGTAAGAGCACTTTGATCAGTGAGAAGAGTGTCTATATATATAATAAGAGTCTCAATAGAGTAGGGATCCTTCATATAACCGATATACATCTACTCCTCCCAACCCCCATTGGAACGGCTTACCAGACTCTAACATCAGCCATCTTCCTCGCTAATATGTTAAAAGACATAGATCTGGTAATCAACACTGGAGACACGGCTGATAGACCGGGAGATTCCATCCTATACACATACTACAGACAAGCACTAAAAACGCTTCTAAAACCCATACTAGCTGTTCCAGGAAACCACGACGGCTCCGGGATAAGTCCAGACGTATTCGCCGCTGTCTACGGCTCCAGCGTTGGGGTAGCGACATGGTATAGGAGGATAGAGAACTACTTAATAGTGGGGCTCGACACATCTGCGAGAGGGGTTATAGACAGCTCTCAAATAGCCTTTCTAGAGAGGGTTCTGCGGGAGAATCTAGATGCCATGACAAAAATAATATTGATTCACCACCCGATATTTAGGGCAAGTGCTAAGGGAGTGTACATAGATCAACAGCTAAGGGATATCCCAAGAAATCTTCTTTACACATCCTGGGCAGAGGACGAGGGTATTGCGAGGGAGTTTCTCAGGCTAATAGATCTATACAATGTATCAGCGGTTCTAGCCGGTCATGTCCATCAGGACTCAATAGTTATATATAGAAATAAAACAACATTCATAACAACAGGGACTCTGGGGGGTCCGAGATCTGATTACAACGCATTCAGAATAATAGATGCTTTCTCCAACGGCACTGTAGTCCCTAGATATGCGCCTGGCACTGATGCTAGGAGCAATATGAATAGCTATAATGTTGAGAAAGCGGTAATCAGATACTGGGCTGATAGAGACTACTCAGGTGTTTTCATCAATATCTCTAGAGATCTGGGTGTAGATCTAGGGAGCACTGTGAGCATCTATCTAGACTCTCCGATCACTAGCACCATTATAGAGAAAATATCGTATGACACCTCGTCTAGAGAGGCGTTGAAGCCGGTGGCTAGGATAGAAATTCCAGGTGATGATGGGGCTATAAGAACTCTGTACAGGGTTGATATCTCAGCTCAAGATATATATAGACCGCTGGGCATCATAGTTAGAAACCCTAGTCTAGATTTATCTTTAAAGCCGTATATAGCTAGCATAGATATTCAGCCTAAGCAGCCTAGGCGGGGAATAGATCCAATTATAGTTGAGGTCAAGGTATCCAGAGGATCTACATATGTATATAGGGTAGAGATACTCCTTAGCATCACCACCACGGGAGGAAGCTCGGCAGAGGTATTGGGAGAAGCGCTGCCCAGCTGGGATTACACGAAATATATTATAACATTTGGAGGATTTGATGCCTCGAGAGCGGTTCTTATTGCAAGGGCATATGATCTCTATGGAAACATAGCTGAAAAGGAGATATCGATAGTCTTTAGAGAAGCAGCTCGAACCACAGCCACAGCATCAGTCCAGATAACTACAATAACCACGACACCTGTAGCAATGAATACTTACACATATACCTCTACCTCAATATCCACAACAGCTGCTATTCAAGCAAATCAAACCCTGACGACCACGGGTATAGAGAGCCCGGCACAATTACCTACAGCAATCACTGCCCCCGCCACACAGCCCATAACAACCCATATTCAGAGACAAGCTAGCGATACATCAGGCCTTATAATAGCTATAGCAATAGCTATTGCTGGTATTGGGCTAGTAGCCATGCTAACCTACATGCTGAAAAAGCGTGTAAGATAACCTAAAAATCTACTTTATCTCGCCCTCTTTTTCACTTTTAGCCTGCTCCTCAAGTTTTTTAAGCTCTGCCTCGATCTCCTTCTCGATCTCCTCAATAGGTTTAGGCGGCGGCGTGGTGGCAAGTGTATAGCCTATCCAGCCCAGGATGCCCATAACACCTGCAACTGCAACGAACACCGTTAATTTTACCAGAATCTCGGCTATTGCTTGTGTGCTGAAGAATAGCCCATATAGGTATATAAGTATGACAACTGCACTGATCGCCATGAGTCCAACACCGATCAACTTATCCCTTTCAGGCATTTCCCGCACCACATGAAAATTATGCAAGGGATATATTAATATTGTATTGAATCCATACTCTAAGCAAACTGGTTTCAACAATCTATAGATACCATCTTATCACCTACAGTTCCTCAGTAGATGGTAGTCCTGTTTTATCCTCGCATCTACTTCTCAGCGGTCTCTTCAGGCGCGCCCACCGTAGTGGCTTCTAATCTATGACACCCTCCCCTTACAATTCTATAGTAGATCATCTTTTCTATGCTGGGGTCTAGGGTGTTAGCCCTCTGGTGGGGGTTATCGTTTCTATCTCCACGATCATTGGGTTGGGGGTATGCTTCGGGGTCTCCCCCTAGGGACATCGGGTCACACTAACGGGATGCCCATCCGAGGCATCAGCCCCCAAACTCTCAAAACCATACATCTCATCATACAATAGATAATCCCTTAGATAGCTTAAAAATATAAATACTACCTCGCCCTGAAGGGCGAAGCTTGCCCTGTTGTCACGAATAGATGGGTTCAGAAGAACCTCCTGAAAGGGGTGAGGAGCCCAGCCCTTAAAAGCGGGGAAGAGGTTAGCTATTAAGAGATTTTCGGCATATATGTGATGGTTTTAAGCAATAAATATTTTTTATATATTAACCTGAGCCTGGGGACCTAGTGTGATGGTATATTAAAAGATTTTCTACAATTTTGAGTAGAGTAGATCGTAAGACTGTGGTAAAGTATTTAAGCTATGTAAGACCTTATTTATTTCAAGTGTGTATAGATGGTGCAGGTTAAAGCGTATCTGCCACTACCTAAATTGCAGAGTGAAGAGTTCTGGGATTTAGAGAAGATCGAGCATATTAGGATACTTGCAAGTACTGGCAAGCCCTATAAGATAGATGTTGATAGAAGAAATAGCCTTAGGGTTCTGGATAGGATCATTTTTAAAGGACTTCCACAGGGTATCAGCCCGAGTGAGGATGTGAGGGTATCTACATTTACAGAAATCTCTGGAATACCTCTATACTCTCCTATATATCTAGGAGATATGTCGTATGGAGCTCTAAGTGGTGTGCCCAATATAGCTATAGCCATGGCCGCGGATGCCATGGAAATACTGGCAGGAACTGGTGAAGGAGGCCTTCATCCGGAAGTTGCGAGATATAGGAGGATATTCGTTCAATGGGCCTCCGCTAGGTTTGGTGTTGATATTGACACTCTCATGAGGGGGATGGGGATTGTGATCAAGATAGGGCAGGGAGCTAAACCCGGTATTGGTGGGCACCTCCCAGGTTCAAAAGTCACTGAACCAATATCCATCGCCAGGAGGATCCCTGTGGGTTCGGATGCTATATCTCCTGCTCCCCACCATGATATATACTCAATAGAGGATCTGGGACAGAGGATCGAAGCCCTAAAAGAGGCGACAGGGAAGCCTGTCTATGTGAAGGTAGCTGCAACAAACTATGTACCGTATATAGTTACGGGCATAGCTAGGATGGGGGCAGACGGAGTTATAATAGATGGACATGGCGCGGGGACCGGGGCGACGCCTATAATGATCAGGGATAACCTGGGGATTCCGGTAGAGCTTGCAGTGGCATCTGCGCATGATATGCTCATAAAGAATGGGCTTAGAGAGGGCTTCGTAATAATAGCTGGCGGAAGGGTGTCAAGTGCTCTAGACGCGGCTAAGCTCATAGCGCTTGGTGCTGACGTGGTTAGCATTGGGACCGCTGCTCTCATAGCTATGGGATGTATAATGATACATAAGTGCCACATAGGTAACTGTCCAGCAGCTTTAACGAACAAGATAGATGGGTCCAAGGTGCTTGACATAGGTTTCGCCTTCAGGAATCTTGTTAACTTTATAAGAGGGTTTACCCTAGAGTTATCAAATATCCTAGATGCTCTGGATCTCGGTAGTGTTAGGGAGCTTAGGGGTAGGAGGGACCTTCTATATGGTGTTAACCTCCCGAAGAGGATCCTCGAGATCCTGGGGATCGAGGGATCGATCGGCGATACCCCATATAGATTAGGCGATGTATGGACAAGGAGGAGGATCTCGTATCTAGGAGAGCTGATAGCCAAGGGCGATCCTGTTATAATAGGTATGGGTAGTACAGCTCCTCCAGAAGTTGAGAAATCATATAGAATAGCGGACTGGCTGAGGATCGATGGAGCACAGGTAACTAGGCCTCCAATAGATCCGTATAGAGAGGATGTGGAACAAGGTTTCTACCTAGCTAGTGGAAAGCTCTACATATCTGCCCCAATATTGTTCGATGTCGCTAGAGGCGATGAGGATATAAACTCTTCTATTAAGTGGGCATCGCTGGCCCTGGGAACCGGGATCTTTGCACATTCTGTCGAGCCTTGGTATAGGGAGATATCCATTACATCAGATCATACAGGCATTATTAGATGGGGGTTTGAGCCCGTGGCCGAGGGATACGTAGTTGTTCCATCATCAACATCGAGGATAGAGGCGATGCTCGAGATAAAAGGGATCCTGGGGTATGTGGTGGATGAGGATCTTGGAAGCGAGGATCTAGAAGTAGTAGTCTCTGAACTAGATACAGGCCTCAAGAAAGTTGGCGTTAGGTATCTCTACGATATACTAGCGAGATCATCTAGGATCAGAGACCCAGGGGATATATTGAAGCTCATACTTCTGGGCGCTGACGCCGTGATAGTTTCCGCAGATATACTTAAGAAAGCCATAGGTATAGGCAGTAGAGATGCCCTCAGTAGAAAGGCTTTCAACCTAGTGGCTGGGATGAAGAAGGAGATAGCGCTAATTGCAGGAGCTGCAGGAGTCTATAATATCCAAAACACCTTCACAGGAAATAGAGAGCTCCTCAGAGCAGTAGCTCTTTCAGACGAGATCGTGGATAGAATAAGGGTTAGGCAGGCTGGCAGCCCATGATAACACATGAGCCATCTGGATGCGGGATCCTCGGAGTGCTTAGGAAGAGATCTGCAGGGAAGATTAGGGGGTCAGAGGTTCTCAAGGCTATTGAAAGGGTTAGATATAGGGGGAGCGATAAGGGAGCTGGCTATGCTGTTTTCAATATAGATCCTGATTTAGGTGGAAATGGATATAGAGTTAAGATTTTTATTGATAACAGGAAAGCAGGCATAGAAGATATCATAGAAACCCTGAAATCCCAGGGGTTCGAGATCAAGATTGGAAGGATAGAAAACCTCCGTGGCCCCATAAACTCCTGTGAGTTATTAATTAGAGCCAGCAATAGTGCTAAGCTTATGAGAACCATAAGGAAGCTTAACCAAGCTCTGTGGGGACAGAGGCTAGGCAGGATCTATAGCTCCGGGAGATCTCTAGATGTGTTTAAGGGTGTGGGGTTCCCCATAGATGTCGCATCTATATATAATATAGAGAATATAGAGGGGGATATGTGGCTAGCCCACACAAGACAACCAACCAACTCTCCTGGTCACTATCCATACTGGTCTCACCCATTTGCCACAACAGATCTAGCTGTTGTGCATAATGGGGATCTAAGCTCTTTCGGGGCTAACATGGAGTTTCTATCATCCCGTGGCTGGGGAGGCTTTGTGGGAACTGATAGCGAAGTTATAGCTATGATCTTTGAGGAGCTTTTATCAGATGGTTTAGAGATAGAGGATGCTATAAGAATAATGATCGGTCTCTCTAGAGAAACCACTACCCCAGATCCTAGGATAGGCTATATATATAGAAACGCTAGGCTAGACGGCCCTTTCTCAGCTATAATAGGCTATAACTCCGGCAATGATCTCTATATGATCGTAATAGCAGATAGATTTAAACTAAGACCAATAGTCCTGGGAGAGGATGATGAGAGAATATATGCAGCAAGCGAGGAGAACGAGATTAGGGAGCTTAGCCCAAGAGCGAGGGTGTGGACGCTTAAGCCTGGGGAGTATTTCATAGCATCTCTCAAGAGAGGAGTTATTAGATATGGAAGACCTCTGGAAGAGATTAACACATTCTCCCCACCACCAGTGTTTGAGCCTAGGGGGGGATTCGATATAGATGCAAGATACATGGGTTATAGAGAGCTTAACAGAGAGATCGCAGAGAAAGCTCTTCGTAAGAGGGTTGTGAGGGTTGCTAATGTGATGGGACATAGATATATAGGTATGAACCTCCCGAGACTGGGAATAGAGGGGGTGAGGATCGAACTCTATGGTGTTGCTGGTAATTGCCTGGCTAATCTAAACAGATCCAATATCTTCTATGTCTACGGAAATGTCTCAGACGATTGTGGAGATACAATGCATGGTGGGAAAATAGTTATTACAGGAGATGCTAGGGACGTTCTTGCCCAAGCCCTCCAAGGAGGAAAGATCTTTGTGGGAGGTAATGCGGGCAATAGAGTTGGTGTCCAGATGAGAGAGTATAGGGATAGAAGACCTTATCTAGTCATAGGCGGTAGAGTGGATAACTATCTAGGCGAGTACATGGCTGGTGGCGTTATATTTGTTCTAAATACAAGAGGTCTCTCAGAGCCTACGGGCAGCTACGTGGGATCAGGAATGGTGGGAGGTAGAATATATATTAGGGGGAAGGTATCACCGTCTAGAATAGGGCTTCAACCACCTAGAACGGAGATTATTAGGTTTTTAAGGGCCATGATTATAGGGGGCTATATCGATGAACACCTAGTGAAAGAGCTATCTGGGTTGGACTATATAGAGCTGATCAATAGACTCCCCGAAGATGCTACTAAATTTGCTAAAAAACTATATGAGGAAAGGATTGGGATGCCCATGTATGAGTATAGAGAGCTGTCGGAGGAAGAAATAAAGGAGCTTCTCCCAGTTCTCAGAGAATACAGCGAGGATCTAGGATCAGATCATGTGGAGTACATAGGGGATAAATATACCGTTATTAAGCCCAGAAGATAGAGTGATACTAGTATTTATTATTTTAGTTTTAATAATATAAATTAGACCCGCTATATTTTATTTCGAGGCGCCATATAATATCGGTGAAGAGCACGAGCTCCAGAGTGGATAGGTTATTTGAAATAGTCGATGTAGACGCTTTACAGGTTCTCGACTCGAGGGGAGACCCAACTGTAGAAGCTATTGTAAGAACTAGGGGTGGGGTTGGAAGGGCGATAGCCCCTTCTGGGGCTTCTAAGAGTAGCTATGAGGCCTATGAGCTAAGAGATGGAGATGCGAAGATATATAAGGGAAGATCTGTTTTAACTGCTGTAGCGAATATTAAGAGATACATAGCACCCGCTCTCGAAGGACTAGATTCCAGGATGCAGAGATATATAGATAAAAGGATCTCGGATATTGATGGGACACCAAATAAGTCGAGACTAGGTGGAAACGCTACTACAGCTGTGAGCCTAGCTGTTTTGAAGGCTGCATCAGATACTGCTGATATGCCTCTATTCACCTATATAGGCGGGCTCGAGGCAAGGGAGCTTCCGATACCAATGATGAATCTTATAAATGGTGGTGCCCACGCAGGAAACGATCTATCGTTCCAGGAATTCCTGATAGTCCCCGCAGGTTTTGACAGCTTCTCAGAAGCTTTGAGGGCTGGTGTTGAGGTCTATAAAGTGCTCAAGGATCTGTTGAAAGAGGTATACGGAGCATCTAGCATCAATGTGGGCGATGAAGGGGGCTTCGCACCGCCTATGAAAAGCGTATACCAAGCTCTCGATATTCTTGTTAAAGCCGTATCAAGATGCGGCTACACAGCTGGGGGGGAGATATATCTAGCTATAGATGTGGCTGCATCGCAGATATATAGAGAAGGGGTCTATAGAGTCGATGGTAAGGATATCTCGAGAGATGAGATGATAGATCTCTTAGTGGAGATTGCATCGAGATATCCGCTTCTATCCATAGAAGATCCGCTTGAGGAGAATGATTTCGATGGTTTCTCAATACTATCTCATAAGCTGAGGAACACGATCATAGTGGGCGATGATCTTCTCTCAACTAATATAGAGAGGCTCAAAAAGGCTCTAGAGAAGGGCTCGATAAAAGGGGCTATAATGAAGGTAAACCAAGCTGGAACATATTCCGAGGCCGCTGAATTCGCTAGAGAAGCTATGAGAAAAGGAGTTCTAGTAATTACGAGCCACCGGAGCGGGGATACGGAGGACACATCTATATCCCACATAGCCGTAGGTCTAGGAACACCCCTTATAAAAACCGGCGCACCTGCGAGGGGTGAGAGGACCTCTAAATATAATGAGCTTCTGAGAATAGAGTACTACTTAGGTGGGGAAGCAAGATGCGCTAGAATCTTCAAAAGAATCTAGAAGCAATCTTCTAAAAGGCTCTTAACCAAGGATTTAGCTTCCATGGGCTTGATATCAAAAGACACGACCCCCTCCCCCGGCTACACAGTTCCAAGCAGGGCTCTTTATCATCCCGCTATATCCTGATCTCGATAAGGCGATTGAGGGAGTCAGCCAGCTGGGCCTGCTCATCTATCGCCGCTTTTAACCCTCATCATATCTCTATAGAAGATATATGGGTGTGAGCTTATATATGGATCCCATATATAGCAAGATATTCGGGGTAGCAATATGTCCGTACCTTCGAGCTTTAATGATATGGTTAGAATAATGCTGGAAACACTGTCAAGTGCTAAAGGGGCTGTGTTCTTAGTGGGGCTATTTATAGTGGGTGCTGTGGTCATATCATATGCTATATATGGTGCATATAGATTTAGCGTTTTTGCGCTAAGATTAAAACCCCACTATTTCGGGTTAATGATGTTTCTTCTCGGTTTCTCCCTGATCCTTATATCTATGCTATTCCCATAGCTCTTCTCGGAGAAAGCTAATATACCCTTAATTCTATTTAATCTGTGTGTCTAGTTTGTCTGATGAGGGGCTGAGAAGGCTAGTAAAAGAGGATCTTTTATCGATGATTATAGATGCTGGGCTTCTTGAGGAATTCATAGGATGGTTGAGAAGGAAGATGGGAGGGCATATAGATCCTGTAAAGATCGATAATATAGAGATAAGATATATGGTTGAGTTTCTAAGAGAGAAGAACCTTCTCTCCAGCGACCCGATCCCAATGGATCTCGATGTAGATGATAAGCTTGAAAAGGAGGTTGAGAGATCTATGAGGAATGCGGGTGAGAGAAGAACTAGGAGGTATAAACCCACATAGTTTTGTCCTTGGTATCGATCAGCTTTATCCCTGTTCTCATAAGCTGTTCCCTGATCCAGTCCGCCTCGTCATACATTTTCCTCTGCCTTAATCTATGTCTAATTTCTACTATCAGTTTCACCAGATCCTCGGGATCTATTTTCAGTGCAACCGAAGGCGTTTCCCTCCTTGGGAGGATGTCTATCACTCTATCCATCATCTCGAGGATCGATAGTGCCTTAAGTGCTAAGGAACCCCTTTCCCTTGCTACTATCTCGCCCCCTGCTATAGATAACAGTTCGTGAAGGTATGCAATAGCCTTCGGGGTATCTAGATCGTCTTCTAGGGCTGAGACATAGCCGATCCATATTTCTGATAGTCTTTTCCATATCTCTAGATCTCTCTCTTCAAGCCTGTGCTCGACACCCCTTTCCTCAACAATTTTTCTGAGAACCTGGTATACCTCAAGGATCTTCTTATATACATTTTTAGCCTGCTCAAGGGACTCCTCTTTATACTCTAAACTCCTCCTATAATTCGCTGAGAATATCCATAGCCTGATCACCTCTGCTCTCCATCTAGATATAGCTTCCCTGAGAGTCACTATGTTTCCCAGACTCTTGCTCATCTTCTCCCCAGAGATCGTTAAGTATCCCACGTGGAACCAGTACCTAACCCATGGGGATCTCCTAAAAAGAGCCTCACTCTGGGCCCTCTCGTTCTCGTGGTGAGGGAACACCAGGTCCTGACCGCCTCCGTGGATATCTATCTCACTGCCTAGGTATTTTGAGCTCATCACACTGCACTCAATATGCCATCCAGGCCTTCCGGGCCCCCAGGGGGATTCCCAATACGGCTCCCCCGGTTTCGCGGCTTTCCAGAGGGCGAAGTCGAAAGGGTTTCTCTTTTCCTCTAGGAACTCCTCTTCCTGTCTCCACTCCTCGCTTTTCCCTCTTCCACTCAGTCTCCCATAGTCTGGGTATGTTGATACATCGAAATACACAGATCCGCTTTTAGCTATGTAGGCATGGCCCCTCTCTAATAGCCCCTGGATGAAGCTTATTATATCTTCAATGTGGTCCGTGACCCTTGGATGAAGATCTATCGATATCCTCATAGCCTTTAGCAAGTCTAGATACTCTCTAGTATATAGATCCGCCAACTCCCTCCAAGAAATACCACTCTCCCGAGCCCTGCCTATGATCTTATCATCTATATCGGTTATATTTTGAACATGAAAGACATTATAGCCCTTAAGAATTAATGTCTTCTTCAGAATATCGAATGCCACATAGGCCCTCGCATGCCCCACATGAATATGATCATAGGGTGTGGGTCCGCAAAAATAGGCCTTAACATAGCCAGGTCTAGAGGGGGAGAACTCCTCCACAGCTTTGCTTAGAGTATTATAGATCCTCAAAATAGTCTCCACTTATAACTTAGAGGCTCAGAGGCTAATATTATTTCCAGCTAGATTTCCTCAGAAGAAACCTCAATATTAAAGAGAGCAAATGACCCCCCGCTCTTAAGGGCTGTATTCTTTTTCATGATAGTAGAAATCTTTTTATATTTTTTCATTATTAATTAAATGGTTGGGGTGGAGGTTTAGAACAAAGAGATGTCTAGGGATAATGGCTAAGAGGATGGAAAAGAGGGATAAGAAGTGGATTTGGGTTGCAAAGCCAGGAGATAAGATAGTTGTTAGTAGAACCGCTGTTCTGCCCTCAAAGAAGTTATCTAGGAGAGAATTCAGGGCATTGGAAGAGATCGTGAATATATATAGCAAGATGCTTGGAGATGTGCTTCCCCACGCATCTAGGAATATAATTGGGAATTACTATAGGCTTGAGAATGGGGAGTATCGAGAGCTAAGGAGTATCTATCTAGATATCCCATCCCACTATGTTCACAGAGTATGCCAGGATGCTGTTGAAAGGGTTTCCTCTCTTAGGAGGAACAGGGCTAGGCAATACTCTTGGAAGATCTTCGATGAGCTTATTAAGCATCTAGGTCTAGGGAAAAGGGATCTTAGGGACAGGAGGATCAGGAGACATCTCTGGAGGAGATCTTAGGAGATCGCTCAGTATCAGGTAGAATGAGATGAGTAATGGAATACTAGTGCCTGGGATCAATAGTGTTAGTCTATGGCTAGTTGATGACCATGCTTGGAAACCAGTAAACCCTACGAAGATCAATATAAATGGCGTTGAGAACACTTTCTTCACAAGTGTTGCTATCAATACCAATAGGGGCTGGGTGCACCTCGATCTAGAGCCTTCTAAGGAGTTCTACAAGCTTTTGGCCAAGGGTTTTAAGCCGACATCCTAAGCTAAGATTAAGCTTGATAGGAGGAGTAGGAGGGTAGCTTTCCACCTATCCCTCGAGAAGGAGGTCGAGATCTACAGCCCAGAGAATATGAAGTTTGTTAATGTTAATGAGAACTCTGTAGCAACTCTCTACGAGGCATTCGCAGTAATCCTAGAAACAGATCTTGCCAGGACAACACTGGGCTATAGCTATAGGAGAGAGAGTATTCAGAGGAGATATGGATCCGATAGTAGAGAGACTAGGAAGGCTATGAAAAAGCTTAGAGAGAGAAAGAAGAAGAGGGACTATAGGTGGAAGACAGCAAACCTAATAGTAAGGGACGCTCTGAGGACTAGGGGTGTTATAGTTATTGAGAGGATCTCAGGGGATGATATAAGGGTTATGATCGCTAGGTATAGGAATAAGCAGCTGAGGCACAGGATATATCAGAGTGCATTGAAGGGTGAGCTGAACGCGATAATAGATAAGGCTAGAGAGTACGGTGTGCCGGTATTGATGGTAGATCCTAGGAACACTTCGAAGATCTGCCCTATACACAATGCCTTGATAGAGTATGGGGAAGATAGGATAGGTGTCTGTAGCAAAGGTGGTGAGAGATGGCATAGAGAGGTAGTTGCCTTGATTAATATTTATCTTAAGGCCCTCGAAGCCCTTTATGAGGGCAATGTCCAGAAGGGCTTCGGGGTTCCAAGTATAGATGGAAGCCCCTTTCCGCTGTGCTCCACAGCCACCGGTGAGCCCATAGAGATCCATAGATCTCTGTGGGGGAGGTGGAAGTCCCCCGATGCCACAGGGCTAGAAACCCTGTGGATCAAGAGGCAAAGCAATCCAAAACAAATGAATATCAGTGATAATCAATGATCATCGGGGGACAAGCGGCAAGGCCTATCCTCTATTTAAGGTCATAAAGATCATAATGAAGACTTTAACCCCTTCACGCTATGTGAGAGATACTCTCGCTCTCAAGCTTGGGTTCTATGCTGGGATTTAAAATGTTATTAAGTCGGGCACACATGGTATCCAGGGATCTTTTCCGGCCATCAATTAAGAGGCAAGAATCCCAAGATATTTAGCTGATATTTAGCTAGGAGCATAGCCTCGGCACTTATTTTGCTCCTAAACTGGTATTCATGGGAAGCGCTTTGGGATTCAGGCTCGAGGATCTGGTTCCCATTTTTAAGTGGCTCTCTAGTCTAGGCCTAGGCTTCGTCATTATTGGAGATACATGTATCTACTACACTATCGGTAGGAGGGTTTTTGAAGGAGACGTTGATCTCTATATCTATGAAGGCTCGCTCATCTCAGTCGAGGGAGATATAATTTCTCATGCTGATGAGGTCGGCTGGGATCTAGGTTCCACATGGCTCGGCACCCCATCTCTAGTCGTGAGAGTTGGTTCTGAAGAGGTCTCCCTCGATCTATATGAGGCTGTCCATGATTTCTACGTTCCGTGGGAGTTTCTGGAGAGCCCCAGGGTTGTGGATATCTCCGGATACCCTCTCAGAATGCTTTCTCCTGAGCAGCATATAGTGCTTAAGGCTAGATCTGGTTCTGAGGGTATCGATGAAGAGCTCCACGAGTATGTGGATCTATATGAATCCGGGGATCTCAAGATCTCCATCCATGAACTTAAGAAGCTCGCATCATTCTTCGAGGACCAGAGAATAATATTGTCTAGACTCAGAAATGCTGGTTTCCCTCTTTGACAGCTCGCCCTCACCAAGGGGCTAACACCTGGGACCGGGTAATAGAAACCGCTTGTCCCTCGATGGTTATTGATTATCGCTGATATTCATTTGTTTTGGATTGCTTTGCCTCTTGATCCACAGGGTTTCTAGCCCTGTGGCATCGGGGGACTTCCACCTCCCCCACAGAGATCTTGGGATCTCTATGGGCTCACCGGTGGCTGTGGAGCACAGCGGAAAGAGGCTCCCATCTATCCTAGATCCCGAGGCTCTATTGGGGCAGAGCCCCCATCTAGAGCCTCGGTCTCGGGAGCTCAAGCATCATAGCATCCCGAGGTCTCTCCATGCCCAGGTCTAGCAGAGATTATCGCCTCATCATCAATACAATTATGGATCGGATACTTATAAGCTTAACCCAGACAGCAAACAAATATAAAAGCATCCCCACTATCATGAAAAAAAGATACAGCCCGTCCTTCAAAGCGGGGAGAAGGTTATTTAGCTAGTACTTTTCTACTATAACTGAGGTGATAGTCTTTCTGATGCCTTGGATCGGTAGGATCGAATCCTTAACCACTCTGAGAGCTGTCTCTATATCCTTGGCCTCTACCCTTACAACAAGATCATACTCGCCCGTGATGCTCATAACCTCCTTGACGCCTGCTATATTCTTTAAAGCCCTGCCCACGCTATCTAGCCTACCAGGATCAACTACTATAAATACTAGAACCTCTGCCATTAGAGCCCCTAGCTATTTTTGCATCAGGGTTAATAACCCTACCTAAGCGTATGGGAGGGAATATAGCTTTCTCTCACTCTGAAGACGGGATCGGCTAGCCATGGGAAATGGGTATTGATTAGCGGTTATAGGCATTTGAGGCATGATTCGCTATAGATGGTATAAGAGCATCTCTAGCAATATAAGGAGATATGGTTTGAATCCAGTAACGTCGTGCGGGCAAAATTCTTAGTTGTTTACTCTAAAATGGTTTTGTTTAGTCTGGCCTAGATATCGCATTGCCATGATTGTTGGGGTTATTGAGAAAATAAGGATCAGATCTTCTCTATGGGGTTTATACCTAGGGCCTTCAGCCCTTTTCCCAGCACCTGTCTAACTCCCCTTACTAGATGTACTTTGTACGCCCTCACCCCAGGGTTCGGCTCTCTAATCACCTGATCCTCTTGATACCAGGAGTTAAAAAGATCTGAGATTCTTATAAGCATGGATGCTATGTCCTCAGGCTTTAGCTCGTCTATAGCCTTTGTCAATGTTGTTGGGGCCCTAGAGATCTCTATTAAAAGCTGTCTTCTCTTCTGGTTCTCCTCAGCAGCGCTGTAATCAACCTCATCCAGGCCCGGGATCTTCCCAGCCTTCTCCAGTATGCTTGATGCCCTAGCATATGTATACATGATATATGGCGCGGAGTTTCTCTCGAAGTTAAGTGCATCCTCAATCTTAAACACCATGGGCTTTGACGCCGATACAGAGACGAGGGAGTATTTAACCGCAGACACCCCTATAACATTCGCAACGTGCTCCCCAATCCCCTCAGACCCCCTTTCCCTCAGTATCTCCATGCTCCTCGCTACTGACGTCTCGAGCACCTCGTCCAGGGTTACATATCTTCCTCTTCTCCCACTCATTCTCTGCCCTGGGAGGGATACTATTTCATAGCTATAGTGTATCAGGTTGGAGGCCTCTCTCTTATATCCAAGTGCGTATAGGGCTAGCCTCAGCTGTGCTTGTGGTAGGAGCTGCTCAGATGCTATTATGTTTATAACATAATCAGCCCCCGATTCTCTGAACTTCTTTATACTGTACCCAATATCCCTAACAGTATATAGGGTTGTCTCATCACTCCTCATAAGGATTAGAGGAGGTATCTCCAAGGTTTTCGGGAGCCTCAGTTCCTCCCTTATCCCCGGCGCTCTCAGTAGATCGTTGAATATTAGGGCTGGGGCCCCCTTATAATTGCCATAGTATTTCGAGGATCTCGCTGCCTGGATCACCTGCTCCACTATCCCCTCCCACGCTAGATCACTCTCGAAGTCCCACTTATCGAATTCAGCTCCCATCAGACTCAGGGTTTTTCTGAACCCTCTGAGGCATAGCTCGACAGCTCCTCTGAACGCCTTAATGACCTCTGGGTCTGATGCCTTCTCATAGGATGCCATGAGTCTCGAGATCTCCTCCTCGGGGTTCTCCAGGCTGGATAGCTTCTCCATGAGTGTGTTAAAGATCTGTGGGTGTTTCTCGCTCAGCCTCGCTGCATCTGATAATAAACTGTCTAGTTCTTTGAGCTTCTCCATGTATCCCTCGGGATCTTTTTCCCTTAGCTCCTCAAGACCCCTCTTGATCGAGAGGATCTCTAGTATAACGTTCGTCGATGCATATATATATCCGATCCAATGATCCTCCTTAACATCCTCAGGAGGATCAGGCATACCCAGAGCCATGAAACCCAGCACCATTATGGCTACCTGCCTACCCATATCATTCACATAGAACCTAGTCTCAACCACGTGCCCCCTGAGCCTCAGCATAGATGCAATAGCTATCCCGAGAGCAGCGTTCCTCCCAGAGCCTATATGAAGAGGATGAACAGGATTCGCAGACACATACTCAACAACATATCTCCTCGGCTCCCTAGTCCTCACAACACCATATCCCTCCCCATAAGCCTCGATAGATCTGAAAGTAACCCTAGCCAACTCCGAAACATCTAGCCAAATATCAAGGTAACCCGAGATCGCAGAGAACCTCCTAACATACCTATTCCCCGAGAGCATAGCGCCTATAGCGCCCTCCAAATCCCCCTGTGATAAACCGCTCTTCTTAAGCACACCGTGGAGCGGTATAGCTAGATCCCCCAACTCAGGCCTCGGAGGAATCTCTATTCTTAGATCATCATCAGAAACCCTGAGAAAAGAAGCCACACCCCTCCTAACAAGCCCAGCAACATAGCTAAAAGGCTCCTCAGGAATCTCCACAGCAACTTACCAAATAGATGCTATACACTAGAACTAATAAGCAGGAACTAGGAGCTCGCCACACACGTGGCGGGCCCGCGGGGATTCGAACCCCGGACCGCCGGCTTCACCGGCTACCTGGACCAGCCTTTAGGAGGCCGGCGCTCTATCCTGGCTGAGCTACGGGCCCAAAAATAGTGGTTATACAGAGCTCTTATACCTTTACCCTGAAATCCACATCCTCGAAGATAGTTAAGGATCTCAGTCTAAAAGTCTTAAGACTATCGCAGCGACCCCAAACAAGGGTTGAAGAAAAGCAATAAAACCCCAGATAGAATTAAATAATTGGCGGCGGTCGTCTAGCCTGGTCTAGGACGCCGGCCTCCCGAGCCGGCGATCCCGGGTTCAAATCCCGGCCGCCGCACCAAGATCTTTACTCCTAATGATCCTCATTTATAAATAGGCGATCCTCGGGATCTGAATCCGATCCATTTGGATCGATCTGTTGATCTTCGTGTCCTTCCGATCTCTCGTGCAGATCGGAAGGAATTTCTGTGTGAATATATGTATAAATATCCCTATGAAGATATCCCCATGATGTGGCTCGATAATATAGATATCAAATCCCTGGGTGATAGGACAAGGATTTTGATCCTCCAGAGGCTGAGGGAGAGGCTTGGGTATGTGGGTGCCTATAGGGCTCTCGGGATCTCGGACTCATCCCTATCAAGATACCTAAGAGCGGAGAGGAGAATACCTGACGAAGTAGTTAGAAGAGCCCTCCAAAACCTAGGGGAGGAGGAGTTTAAACAGATCGTGCAGGGGGAGGAGAGGCTGAGGGCTGTTGGCATAGTGAGGAAAGACGGATCCATAGACTATGGATTAGCACTACAGCTGATAGCCCTAGCATCAGGGGATGAGTATCTTAAGCAGGCTATCCTGAGATTCACAGTAGAGCATTTCAGGGAGGATCTTAGGAAGATGCTCGGGCTAGTACCAACAACAATAAAGCTAACATGGGATCAGGGCTTTGAGGAGTTTCTGAGGGAGAGGAAGAAGAGGATGAAGATCAAAAGCGAAAGCACAATGAAATACTATAGAAACCTATTCAGAAAGCATCTAGAGGGCAAGACACTTAGCCAGGATCTAATAGACTATGTGATCAGCCACCCAGTCAAATGGCTTAGAAACGTGTTTAGGCATTATATCCAATATCTATACTATACTAGGAAGATCTCTCCAGAGACATATGGCTGGATAATGGAGATTGTGCCTAGCAGAAGCTATAGAATGGATGTTAGACCATACCCAATTGATATCGAGGATCTGAGGAGGACTATGGATTTCCTGAGAGAGGCATAGAAAATACTATGTGGTGTATAGGGCTATGCTTGAGGGGGGACTAAGGCTTAGCCACACACTCCACATGATCGAGAACTTCAGCCCAGAAGAGGTTATAGAGATACCAAACACAGCGATAGCTACCAAGAGGCTAGTATGCTTCGATAGCTTCTGCAGATACTATGTAGGCATTAGAGAGACTATGAAGCCATGTGAATGGACATATCTATCCAAAGAAACCATGGAAATGATAAGAGGGATAGCGGGGGCTAGGATGAGGAGGCAGGTGATCCAGAAATATGCTAGGGAGCACGGGCTACTACCACCAAAAACAATGAGGAAGATCTCTTGGAGGTTGATGATAAAGGCTATGCCAAGAGAGGTCGCTAGATTCATACAATCAAGGTTTGGAGAGCTTAAGATCTCTGAAGCCAGGTATGAGGATCTACTTAGCGAAGCCGACCAGCACTACCCGAGATACCTTGAAAAACTACGAGGAGAGCTTGGGATAGATTAACATGTAACACCATCCAGAAGCCTCTTCCCTGACATTTTTATAGGCTTTTCTATAAGGATTCTAGAGGGTTGCTGCTTGTCTCTAGATTCTGTGCAGAGAGCTCTTGAGGATGTTCCTAGATATGAGGGCTTCCTCACATATTCGGAGCTTGAAAGATCTAGCGAGGAGTTGGTGAGGGAGTACAGAGATTTTGTAAGGCTTATTGATATAGGATCAACTAGATGTGGCAAAAGGATCAGGGCCCTAGTACTGGGTAACGGCTCTAGGAAAGCTTTTCTATTCGGCGCTCCACACCCTAACGAGCCTGTGGGGACGCTTGTGCTAGACTACCTATCTTGGAGATTTGCACAGGACGAGAGTCTTAGGAAGGCTCTTGATTATACGCTGATCATTGTAAAGGTAGCCGATATAGATGGGCTAATACTAAACGAGGGCTGGTTCAAAGGTCCTCTCACAATAGCTAAATATGTTGAGAACTACTATAGATCTGCTGGAGATGTTCAGATAGAGTGGAGCTTCCCGATAAGGTATAAGAGGCTTTTGTTCGAAAAACCCGTGCCTGAGACTGTGGCGATTATGAAGCTTATTGATAGCTATAAGCCTTCTTTCATATATAGTCTCCATAACGCGGGCTTTGGCGGAGTTTATTACTATATATCTGAGGAAGCTCCTCTACTATATCCCATTTATCAGCTGTATCCAAAGAGTCTTGGAATACCCCTCAGCCTAGGCGAGCCTGAGGTTCCTTGGGCTTCCATGCTCTCTAAAGCTGTATATAAGATGGTCTCAACAAAGGATTTCTACGAGTTCCTCGAAGCACAGGGAGTCGATCCTATAGCTGTGATAAGGCATGGAGGGAACAGCTATGACTATGCTTCAAACCTAAATCCCAGAGTTTTCGAGCTGGTAGCTGAGGTGCCCTACTTCTACGATCCCAGGGTAGAAGATCTTGATGAGGATCGAATTACCAGAAGAGAGGCGATTCTGAAGGGTCTGAGCATAAGGGAGGATACATATAGAGTTCTAGAGAAGACGTGGAAAGCTTTAAAAGGGGTGCTTAGAATAGAGGATCCCTGCTCGGAGGAGGCTAAGTTAGCAGAGTCTATAGAGTATTTCGTTCAGACAGCTCCCAAGTTGATTGAGAGCGAGAAAGCATGGGCCCTCAAAAACCCGGGACTCAATAGAAGAGCCACGAGAGCGGAGGTATTCGACAACACTTTTGTGGAGGAGTTCTACTCAGCCCTCATCATGGGAATGCTGAAAAGGATTGTGTTGAAGAAAGATCTTAAGAGGATAGCCTTTGTAAGGCCTGTGATCGAGGATTTTGAGACAGCATTTGAGGAGAGGATCGCCAAACTTGAGAGTAACAAGAGTTATAGAGTGATCGAGATAGAGAAGCTGGTCAAGGTACAGCTAGCAGCTGGTCTGTATACAATGCTTTATCTCCAGAGCTGTCATTGCAGTACATCTTGAGCTGAGATTAATAATAAATATATAAATTTGGAGGATATAGAATCGTTGGGAGGCGTGTGATATGTATACAAGTAATTTAGGACTCAAGTTAGGGTCTTTAATACTGGCTCTCTCTTTGATAATGATTATTATGATATTCATTATTCAGCCCTCGATCTGGACACAGGCCCAGCAGAGCTCTCTATTGCCAATACAGTGTCCAAGGACAGGCGGTTCATTGGTTGTGATCCACTGGGGAGATCCTAAGAGCTTCAACCCAGACTCTCAGGTGGATGATGCCCTCTTCGCAATAGCCTCTCAGATCTATAACAAACTGATCAACCTTGATGTTAACTATAACATAATACCAGAACTAGCCTCCTCATGGGAGGTCTCACCTAATGGGAGTACTTTCACCTTCCACCTGGTTAGGAATGTGAAGTGGCATGATTGACATCCATTTACATCTGCCGATGTTAAATACACCCTCGAGGCTATCAAGAAGTACAAAGGGGTTATGTACGGATTCCTCAAGATGGATAAGCTGGTATCTATAGATACCCCTGATAACTATACAGTGATTATGAGGTATTCAGAACCCTTCCCAGCCTCCCTAGGATTCTTGGCATGGTATGGAACATTCATACTTCCCGAGCACATATTCAATAAGACAGACTATAAGGACTGGATGGATCCCTCAATACCGGCCCTAGCCAAGCCCGTGGGTACGGGGCCCTTCAGGTTTGTTGAATATGTTAAGGGGGATCACGTAACCTTAGAGGCAAATCCGGACTATTTCAAGGGAAGACCCTGCATAGATAGGGTTGTATTCAAAATAGTGCCGGATGCGACTGCAGCTCTCCAGAGCTTCATAGCGGGAGAAGGTGATTGGCTGACCAACCCACCGCCTCCCTCAGAGATCCCGAGAATAAATTCTACTCCAGGGCTTATTGTGAATATGAGGCCTGTGCCAAGTAGGTGGTATATAGCCTTTAACCTCCTTAATCCGATGCTCTCAAACCTCAACATGAGGCTAGCTATAGCTCACGCTATAAACACATCTGAGATAGTTGAGAAGGCTCTCAATGGCTATGGCTACCCAGCCAGGGGTATGTATACTCCTGTAATAAGTTGGGCTTTTAACCCCAATGCCTCACTCCCAACATATGATCCTATGAAAGCGGAGAAGATTCTCAATCAACTAGGTTTTAGAAAAGGGTCTGACGGCTATTACTACTACCCCAACGGCACGAGGCTGAGCCTCAGATTCACAGTATTCCAGGGCGCACAGACAGAGGCTATAGCTGTCGTGATCAAGGAGCAGCTTAGGAGGGTGGGCATAGACATTAAGATCGAGGTATTTGAAATCTACCTTCCCATAGTAGATCTGGTAATATTCTTCATATATAGAACAGAGTGGCACGGCTTCCACTGGCATATGCCTGGATTAGTAGGTCTTAATGTTCTCGAGAGGGTTTGGTGGGAGAAGGGAGTCCCGGCACAGATACAGACAACACCCCCAACTAAAACCACACCTGCCCAGACCACATATCCCATCCCTTCCCCCACAGCAACAGCTACCCCACAGCCCAGCGCCGGTCTCCCTCTACCCCTTGTGGCCGCCTTTGTCGTTGCTTTAATAGTAATTGTGGCTTTGGCTGCTCTTAGGAGGAGAGGTAGATCTTTTGGGTCTAGCTAGCTATGTAGCTAGCAGGATTTTCCAAGCTCTGATAGTGATCTTCCTAGTTATGATTCTTAACTTTATCATAATATCCACCGCCCCAGGAGATCCTGTGCAATTCATAGCAGGAGACATAGCCATAGGATCCCCCGAGGTTCTAAACTATCTCAGGAGCAGGTGGGGTCTCGATAGACCTCTTCATGAGAGGCTCCTTATATATCTCGGCAATATATTAAGAGGAGACCTAGGGTACTCATACAGATATTCACAGCCAGTAGCTAGCTTGATACTTGAGAGGCTTCCAGCAACCCTGGCTCTCACAATAACATCTAATCTTCTAGCCTTTGCTATAGGCATAGTCTTGGGGGTGGTAGCTGCCAGAAGGGCGGGTGAAAAACTCGATAATGCTATATCTGTATTCAACCTCTTTTTATGGTCAGTACCATCTTTCTGGCTTGGTATAGTGCTAATGGCGATTTTCAGTGTCCAGCTCAGACTCCTACCGGCATCGGGTCTTATGGATGTGAGAAACCCTAAAGAGGGTCTATGGCTGTATATTGACATAGCCTATCACTCATTCCTCCCGATAGCGACCCTAACCCTGATAACCCTGCCCCTCTACTTCAAGATAGTTAGGGATACAGTGATCCAGCAGGCTTCGGAGGACTATGTACAAACCTATAGGGCAATAGGGATAGGAGAAGGCGAGATCTATAGGAAGGTTATCCTGAGAAACTCCATAATACCACCTGTAACTGTTTTCGCCATTCATATGGGCTTCGCCGTTGCTGGTGCAGCGTTAATAGAGAATGTGTTCGGCTGGCCAGGTGTGGGAAGACTCCTTCTAGATGCAATTAGGACCAGGGATTACCCAGTGATTATGGGGACGTACTTAGTAATAACCACCACCGTGATCATAGCGAATCTCATAGTAGATCTGTTATACGCACGCCTTGACCCCAGGGTTAAGATCCGGGCTGAGAGTGGGAGGACTTGATAGCTAGGTACACATGGTTTTCAAGATCTCTGGAGATCCTTGAAAGATCTCTCAGAGAGGTCTTAAGAGATAGGCAAGGTCTTATTGGGCTGTTGGCGGTGTTATTTATGGCATTCATTGGAGCTATAACACCCTACCTTCCTCTACCTAGGTATGATGCTATAGATTTTCCCAGATTTTTACCGCCTTCCCCAGAGCATCCTCTGGGCACCGACTATCTAGGGAGGGATCTGCTCAGCAGGATCTTCTGGGGTGCCAGAATCTCCCTGATGGTAGGCTTTGTGGCAGCTGGGATAGCCGCTGTAATAGGGATAATCCTCGGGACTCTCGCAGGATACTATAGAGGTATCATAGACTCTATAATAAGCAGGATCACCGATGCGTTTTTCGTGATCCCCACATTCTTCATAGCAATTACACTTGCCGCTATATATGGAAGTAGTATGGTTATGATCATGCTCATAATAGGCCTAACTACCTGGCCTATAACAGCTAGGGTAATGAGGGCTCAGACAATTGTGGTTAGGGAGCTCCCCTATGTGGAGGCCGTCAGAGCCCTAGGAGCTGGCAACACTAGGATAATAGTTAAGCACGTGATCCCGGCCTCAATACAGCCTGCAATAGCCAACACAATCCTCCAGGTCGCCAACGCAATAGTTATAGAAGCAGGTCTGAGCTACCTAGGTCTTGGAGACCCCAACGTACCGAGCTGGGGAAGGATCATATATGAGGGCCAGCCCTACATAGCATCTGCCTGGTGGATCTCGATCTTCCCAGGAATATTCCTCTTAGTAACTGTAGCCGGACTCCATATGCTGGGCGATGCAATATATAAGAAACTTACACCAAGGATCTCTATACAGAAAACGTAAGCCCAGCTTCCCACCCCTAGCAGTATTTTAGATAGGTAGCTAGGTAGTCTTTGCAGGCCGCCCAGCTCATCCCCCACTCCTGAAACACCCTCCCTTAGCTCTGGCATCTCCGTCACAGCTTCTCTACCCCTTCATCCACCTCTTCAGCGGCCCTAACCTCTAGCCGTTGGACTAAAACCCTGTCTCCATATGGATTATCATAGCTAAGGATGTTAAGGCAGTGGGGCATGTCAGATGAAACTTTATGATAACAGGGGCAAGCCTGGGGTAGTTGCAGAGAAATATGTAGAAGTGTTGATAAATATAGTGAAGGATGGTCATGAGATTGCTCATCATAGTCATAACCATATAGTTCCATCAAGAATTAGCACAGAGCTTGAGGAGCAAGAATTTAAGGACGAGTATAGAGCGCTTGAGAGATTATTTGGATCACGTCCCCTAGGCTATGGCTATAAATCTCCGGGCAAGGTCTCGGAGAAAAACCTTAAGAATTAATTGCATGGCACGATCTATGATAGTAGTATGATGGACGATGACTACCATATCTCACATCAAAACATCAAAACAGAAACAGCCTTGGATTTATAAGAATCCATTCCCAATATACATGGATGACCATGTAAAGGAGAAGCCTGAAGCTCCTGGACGTCCCCCCGTACCAAGCGCTTCTAGACGCTGTTTCAAGGGGTTGGAGGGATGTTCAGAGGGGTAGATACATGCTAAGGGATCTAGCATTGGTGTCTATCCTTGTCTTCACAGGGTGCAGGCTTGGAGAGGCTATGAAGATCTCTAAATCTGATCTCGATTTCAAAGGAGGGGCTGTGAGGATAAACCAGCTGAAGAAGAGGGAATCATTCACGAGGGTCGTGCCTGTCCCGAGCAACATCTTCTGAGAGGTTGTTAGGGGCTACACGGAGAGGATAGCTGGTGAGAGGCTATTCAGGTTCACAGCTAGGCATGGAAGGAACACAGTCTATGGATTCTCGGAGAGATATCTTGGGAGGAGGATAAGGCCACACGCTATTAGGCATAGCTATGCAATAGCGGTTTTAAAGGCTACTAAGAACCTGGAGGCTGTTAGAAGGCTGTTGGGGCACAGAGACTACTCAACCATAAAGACGTATCTAGACATGACTCAGGAGGATCTTGAGGAGGAGCTTTCAAAGTTATTCAAAGGTGTGTGATGTTTTTTGCCGTGCGTCGAGCCCTTTTCCTATTTTAAGGAATATTGCTGGTCTCGACAGCGTTGAAAGGGCTCCTCGTATTAGATAAAGGGTATTTAAGTAGTAACCCAAGTCCAATTTGTCGAGGTAGAGGAGGCATAGGGATAGCTGATGGGGCCTGGTGCTGCTATTTTTATTTTATGTTGTGAAACATGTATTTGAGGGATCTTCATCTCTTCGCCCTCAATCTCTCTGAGGCTTTCTCAGGCAAGGGTGTTGGAGGTATAGGATCGATATTAGCCCTCTTATCACTGGCTCCACCTTTTATACCTTATACATGTCTTGTGATATATTAAAGTTTGGCAAATCTCGCCTTTTAAGGCGGGGTTGGGTTTTAGATCGTTATGCTTTTAAACCTTTGTATCGTGTTATATAGGGGTTGGGGTGTCCATCTGTGGGTGGATGTGCTGGAAGGATGACCCAAGGGGGGACGACTCCCCGATCATTACCCACGGATGGGCATCCCAACCCCCTCCAAGC
>JAVVGE010000013.1:0-33559 GCA_032249255.1 Desulfurococcales archaeon
ATATTATCCCAGATCATATCTATAGCATTCTGTAGAGCCTTGACATACCATGTTATCAGCCCCCTAACCCTATCATCCCTGATAGGTACAGAGTATGATCTCACAAGCTCAAGGATCTGGCAAACCTCATTAGACCTCAGCAAAATCGCTCCATAAAAAGACTATATATCAACCCTTATAAATAGATATGAAACCCAAAACAGTTTCTTGAGGCTATGGAAAATAAAATGTTCCACGTATATAGAATATGGGCTAGCTATTTGAAAGTAGGGATTATAGGTGCTGGGCCATCCGGCCTTGCCCTTGCAAGAATATTATCAGAGAGAGGATACAATGTATATGTATATGAGGCCCACAATAGATTCGCGGTCAAGCCATGTGGCTGGGGATTTCCTGTACTGGATCCCGAGGAGGCTGAGCACGGGGTCTTCTTAGAAGCTGTTAGAGCTTCTATTTGGAGCTATAGTGGATATAATGTATATCTAGATGATGAGATCCTATTTCATAGCAGGAATAGAATCTTGGGGTATATAGTCGATAAGGAAGAATATCTAAACAGACTTTCCCAGGGCATTGATGTGGAGCTAGGGTCTCCTGCAAGATACATGGGTAAGGGGGTTATAAGGGGTAGGAATGGGGAGAGGAGATACGATATAGTAGTCATAGCCGGAGGATTTGTTTCACAGCCAAAGGAGCTTGAGAGGATCCTGGCTATCCAAGCTATTGTAAGAGCTCCAACGATCGAGGAGCCCGAGATACCTGAGCTTAGGTTCTACTCTGATCTAGTTGGATACGCGTGGATCTTTCCGGAAGGAGAGAAGATCGCTAGGATTGGTGTTGGCGGTTTCGCAAATAGAGAAACCCTTGAAAAGATCTTGAAAAATGTTATAAAAAAGAGACCCGATATCTCCAAGGGAGAGGTCGTTAAAAGGGAGGGCGCAGAAGTAACCGTGTCTGGGGTAGACCTGGATCTAGCAGAGACTAGAGACCCATATTACGTCGGCGAGGCTATAGGCTCTGTCTTACCTGCTACAGGAGAGGGTATTAGGCCATCTATATGGAGCTCTATAGCCCTTTTCAGAAGCATTGATAGGGGTACTTCATATATTGATGAGCTTCAGAAGCTTAGAATCGCTAGAGCTATGAAGATGCAGAGAAGAATCCTTGATCTAATGTTAAAGTTGTCACCAAGAGATAGGGGAGAGTTTCTTAGAAGCATCCCCGAGGATCTGATGCTCAGAATAGCCCTCGGGAAATATGAGCCCCGGGATCTTTTTATTATAGCAAGGATCCCAAAGATCGTGGGTATCCTTGCTAGATATTCTATAAACATTCTGCTGCACTAGAGATAAAAATATGTTCTAGGCGCTAATAGCTATGCAGGTCTGAAGTACTCTATATCAGTTATAGACCCTCTTCTCTCACTCCTGAACACAGGCTCCAGCTTTATTCCTATTGAGAGCTTCTCTAGCGGAGCCCTTATATAGTGGATCAGCCCTCCTTCTACCCCTTCAAACCTTATGAGGCCGATTATCACCGGCTCTTCCAACTGTTTTCCGCTAAAGTCTCTATATATCACGCTAAACCCTGCTAGATAGGGCTTTCCACTAACCTCTATTAAACTGTTTACCTCGTGGAAGCATCTTGGGCAATATATCTTCGGAGGTATGTATTTATAACAGCATCTATCGCAGGAGGCTGCTAATATAGATCCTCTCTTAAGCCCCTCTAACCATCTAAGTCCCAGGGGTCCTGGTGTATAGTGATATGCCTTTATCTCCATCTCTATATCCTTAATATATGGCTTGCCATCGGTGCTCATCCCCAGATCACCTCGAAACACTCTATATCAGTTATAGATCCTGTCCTTTTCTCCGGTGGGAGCCATCTGGCCTTAACCCTTGCATCAAAGATCCTTTGGGTTTTAACGTCATCCTCGCTAGCACCGCAGATCCTGTGGAGAAGACCCGGGAATCTATAGCTCGTGAATCTATGTCCTGGAACATCAAGCCTTATAACCCCTATTATCTCTGGCTTCTCCAGTCTCTCGAGCTCTGCTGAGAGATAGCTAATAACGGCTGTAACCACCTTACCCTCATCGCTTGCCCTAACCCACTTGGTCAGATATCTAAAGCAGTAGGGGCAATATATCTTCGGAGGTATATGGACCAGCCTACAACCTGGACATAGGGTTCCCAGTATCTCACCCCTTTTAAGCCCTTCTAAGAACTTGCTATACGCTACTCCAGCAGCCATGTTATACCTAGCTCTGGGGCTCTCTATCTCCTTTATAATTGTTCTGAACTCCTCATCTCTAAGAGGTGTTCCGCCCCTCACATAGGACGACATATTATCACCTCCTTAGAATAATCACAGTTCCAACTTGCATCAGATCACCCCAAGCCTGTGCTAAGCCTGTGGTCACGCTCTTCTTAACCTGTCTCTTCCCAGCCTCTCCCCTGAGCTGCCAGAAGATCTCTGCAACTTTCATGAGTCCGGCAGCAGCTATGGGGTTGCCAACACCTAGAAGCCCTCCACCGGGGCATACTGGGAGATCCCCGTCTCTCTGTGTAACGCCCTCTCTAGTCATCTCAGCAGCCTTGCATCTAGGAGCTAGTCCCAGGCCCTCGAGGTGGTGTAGCTCTTTATAGTCGAAGGGGTCGTAGGGCTCCGCGACATCTATATCCTTAGCCGGTCTCTCGATCCCAGCCATTCTATAGGCCATCTCGGCAGCGTTCTTGAGATATACGGGATATGATAGCTCCCTATTGGTCCAGTAAGCTGTGTCGAGAGTGAAGCCTATGCCATCGACCCATATAGGTGTGTCTGTTAGCCTTCTAGCCCACTCTTCAGAGACCATTACGAGGGCTGCAGCACCATCACTTACAGGCGATATGTCGAGCCTGTTAACCGGATATACTAGGAGCTCACTATTAAGAACATCTTCCACTGTTATGTTGGCAGCGGCCTGAGCATAGGGATTATCGAGGGCGTTTCTCTTGTTTTTAACAGATACAAGTGCTATATCCTCCTTTTTAACGCCACATTTATGCATATATCTATGCATCTCGAGAGCAAAGATCCAGATTAGGTTGGGGTTCAAAGGCTTCTCCATAATGGGATCCCATATATGCCTAAACACAGCCTGTGGATGCGGATCTGCTGCACTGCTCATCTTCTCCTCGGCAACAACTAAGACCCTTCTACACAGCCCTGATGCTACATGCCACCAAGCCGCTATTGGAACAAAGACTCCTGTGCCACCTCCAACAAATACCCTTACATGGGGTTTCCTGATAGCCCCAGCACCCTCCGAGTAATACTCTCCTTTGAGATGCACGCCGTCAAAAGCGTCTGGAGCGCTTCCGCTAACTACGCAATCTATATCGCTTATCTCCAACCCTGCTTGATCGAGGGCTCTTCTAGCAGCAATCCATGCCAGCTCTTGAGGCGTCTCAAGCATCCTTCTCCTAAATAGCGTCGTTCCAGCCCCTATCACTGCGACTCTTTTTTTAATATATATATTGGTCTTCATACAATCACCTCGATAACACGGTCACTACGGAGCTCGATGTCCCAATACCCCTCCAACCCTGAACCACAGCTCTTTCCACCCCACTTAGCTGGGCTCTTCCAGACCTTCCTGTAAGCTGCTCATAAGCCGACAGAAGCCGTGCTAGGCCATGAGCCTCTAGAGGCAATCCCTCGCTAAGGGCTCCTCCACCAGGGTTGATTGGCAGCGAGCCTGATCTTGAGAAGAGCCCGCTTCTAAGATCACTAGCTATGGTCTCTCCAGTCGAGATCCTCATTGCCTCTATTGCCTGAAGAGCCTTATAGCTATACCTCTCATCGATCTCAGCAAAGTCTATCTCTCTCCTAGGATCCTCTATGCCTGCGCCTCTATAGGCCATATCAGACGCTATTCTGGTAGCTATATCTTTCTCCATAGATCTCAGCTGTATTGTCGAGGCCTCAGTAGCCCAGCCTATTCCTCTAATCCACACAGGGACATCGGTAAGATCCCTAGCGACATCTCCGCTCACTATTATTGCCACTATTGCTGCATCACTGTATGGGGCTATGTCGTGGGTATTGAGAGGATCCGCTATGTAGTCCGAGGACAAATAGTCATCAAGGGTTAGCTTGTAGGAGTATGGAGCCCTCGAGCTTAGAAGAGAATTGGCCTTGGTTTGCACTACATATAGACCCAGATCCTCTTTAGATATTTTCCTAGACTCCATATAGATCCTCGCCTCTATTGCCTGGAGAGCGTGGGGGTTGGGTATCTTAAGAGGCCTAACATATATAGGATCTGTTGAGAACCATATGATATTCTCCATAGTCGTGATCTCGCTAGGCTTTCCGTGGGATTCGATCACAACTATGTCCGCGATACCAGATTTTATCATCATATAGGCGTTTGCTAAGCAGTGGAGCCCATCCCCAGATACAGTGTATAGAGGCTTTAGAACAGCTCCCAGCTGGTCTGGTGCAAACTCATCCGATATAGAGACACCTTCCCAGAAATCCTCCTGACACGATATAAAGGCATCCACATCCCTCCTGGGATCTATGCCCCCGGCATCCTCATAAGCCCTCAGAGCTGCGTGGAAAACCATCTCCCTGAAAGACAGATGCTCGCTAGACCTCGTGAAGCCCTCATAGCCCATCCCAGCGATCGCTACCTCTGACAAGACGGGCGACCAATAATATATATGTGGGGACCTATATTTTCTCAAAATCTCGGCTATTGAGCACCATACTCTCCATATTCAATCGGGAATCTGAGGATCGCTATGGCTCCCCCTAACAACCTGATCTTATTGCCTGCTGGACTCTCCTGCGGAGTTATTATTACATCATAACCCTTTTCAAAAGATGATGAGAAGATCTCGTTAACGAGTTTTCTAATCTCTCTATCCCCTCTTAGAAGCTCCTCAAGAATTGCTGCCTTCTTAATAGCTCCTAACCTAGATGCCTCATAAACCTTTTCAAGGCCTGTGGCCACATATGAAGGATCCCTGCTGATGGTTTCTAGATATTCTCTTAAGAGCTCTTCAGCCTCTATAGCGGATAGCTCGCTTAAAACCATTCTAATAGTATCTCTCCTCAAAACCTCTTCAACCCCTGCCCTGCCTCCCATTGAGACGCTATCAATAATGATCCTCACCTGAGGTTCTTTGCCTCTGATCTCATCAGCAACGGCCGATGCCATCTGTGCTGGGGATGCGATAACGACCACCGGAACCTTGGTATCCTTTATCAATGCCTGTGTTCTTTCAACCAGCTTCGAAAGATCTTCTTCGTATTTCCTATAGGACCTAGGATCTCTCTTGCTCGGACTCGTTATATACCCCTCATCGAGATATCTAACACCCTGGTCCTGGAGAAGGGCTATAGCATATTCCTCATGATCTAGAGCCATGATCAGGGCTCGAGATCTGCTGGATAGCTTGAGGATTTTCTTCAAAATCTTCTCATCTATCTTCTCACCCCTCTTAAGGATCTCGATGCTCATCCCTACATCGATCGATAGTGTGTGGTGAGAACCTCTGAGACCGTATTCCTCGGGCCCCTCGACAATTATACCTTTTATCCTGAGCCTGCCAGAGAAGGGTTGGAACTCTGTTGCAATGACCCTTATCGCGAGGGTCATGGGTATTCTCCTCTTCGCTGATCCTTCGATGCTAACGTCTCTAGTAGTTTTAGAAGATACTATATCGCCCTCCTCCACTAACATGGAAAGTATCCAGAGATCATCCCCACTCTCGATCCTCAGCTTCATATACCCCTTATCCGTATCTAGATCCTCAACCTTCATAAGAGATAGCCATTAGCATTATTACAGTAGTTTACCTCTTAATTATATCTCAAGTCCGAGATATATTTGACAACCTTAACGAATCTATGGGCAATACTTTCTCCCTCTCCTCAACTCTTCCAGACCACTTCCATATAACCCTCACTATTATTGGGGATCCCTTCAATTCACTATCCTTAAGGATTCCCTTTGACGTGATAGATAGAACTATTTCACACCTTCTACTCGGCTTAACAACCGATCTTCCAACCACGTTTCCCTTCCATATAGCTATAGCGACGAGTTCGTTAGCGTCTATATCGCCTAGATTCTCAAGTTCAAGGATCAAGTTCTCTCTGCTATTGGATAGAGATATGTTTTTTATAATATAGTCAGGACTCTTAATCTTGCTAGAGGCTACAAAGATCCAAGGTATCTTCGCGGTGCAGTCAGAAGCTTCACACACAACTCTTAACTCGATCTCCTCCTCGCCATCTACCTCGGCATTTGATAATTTTAAATACACCTCTGTTGGAGTATATATAGAGATTCTCCTAGCTGTGTTGTTATTGCTAAGACTCAGATCTATATATGCTTGGGATCTTCCCCTAGGTAATGCAACACCTCTAACCACTATGTCTCCTCCCTTAAAGCTTCTAGCCTTTATATAGATCCTCTCGGCGTTGCTAAATACATATGGACCTATATATATGGAGTTGCTGCTATATCCATCATCAGCGCTTCCCAGCCTGTGAATCGTTGCTAGAGAGACGTTATCAACGTATATCTCGTGATCTTTTGAATCGACTTCCACTTCAGCCCTGCCAGCTATCATTCCCCATATAGGCATTAGATCATAGGTGAATATAGAATGATATTCACCCTTATATAGAAGCTCGCCTACGGGTTTAGCGATTCTCGATATATTGAATCCGTTAACAGAGATTCTCAGCCTAGAGTTATATATGCTCCTCAGAGACCTCACAGAGATCAGTAGAATAGCCTTAGAGGTAACCCCGACACCCTCCTCAACCTCGAGCACTGCTGAAAAAGGTTTCGACGGTGTGATCTTCTCCTCAGTATCGTGGATCGAGATACATCCGAGCCCAGCTCCAAGATCGATAGACACCATTAGAATACCCTTCAAATATAGTTATAGCAACACAATATATCTTTATATCCTTTTAGCTTAGCTACTTAACCCTCGATACCAACTCAAGCACCTAATCAACATAGCCAGACCTTCGCTGCGAGGGCCTCTGAATAGTGCTGCTCGTAGTAAGAATGGATACCTCTATAGCGGTCTTGCTAGAGCCGCCGGCGGGATTTGAACCCGCGACCACCGGCTCTCCCAGCGACTTCAGAGAGACTCTACCGTACGAGGCCGGCGCTCTACCAGCTGAGCTACGGCGGCTCCACTACCTTATTTATGTTTTTATCCTAATTAGTTTTTCTCTCTATAGTTTTATAACGTATCTACCAATAGAGCTTGCTGATTCAAGACTCTTATGAGCACTTCTTACCTCCTCCTCATCTAGGGGTAAAGGCCTTATTATAGGTCTAACTAGGCCCCTTCTAATCATTTCGACAGCTTCTCTAAGCTCCTCTGTAGTGGAGTTATGAACTCCGTGCATATTGATTTCTCTGAGGATCACAAGGCCTAGAATTATTTTCTGGGGCGACGGATCTACATTACCTACTAACAGGATCTTCCCTCCTCTTTTAACAGATCTGAGAGACTGATCAAGAGTAGGGCCTCCAACAGTTTCAAACACTAGATCCACGCCTTCTCCATCGGTTAATCTTCTTATCTCATCAGCAAAACCCTCTCTGTAGACGATGATCCTGTCAGCACCGGCTTTCTCAACCATTTTTGCCTTCTCCTCACTCCTTGTTACGGCGATCACATGGGCCCCAAGGGCTTTAGCAACCTGTATCGCATGGATCCCAACACCCCCTCCGGCACCTGTAATTAGAACCCTGTCACCCTTCGAGACCCCTCCGATCGTTTTGAGGGCTCTTATCGCTGTACCAACTACACATGCAGCTATGCTATAGCTCTCCGGCTTAGCGTCTCCCGAAGAGCCTACTTTTACTAAGACCCAGTGGGGAAGCGATATATACTCCGCGTAGCAACCATCCCTATCCTCTCCAATCGAGGACCTAGATCTACATATGTTCTCTTTCCCACCAGAACAGCTGGGGTCACGGAGATCATATGTATATATGAGGGAAGCAACCAGATCACCCCTTGAGAAGCCAGATACGCCCTCACCCACCTCTATAACCTCACCCGAAACCTCGTGTCCAGGTATTACGGGGATCCTGGCCCTCATCTGTCCCCTCCTAACAATGGTATCTCTATAGCATATGCCGCATCCCCTAACCCTTATAAGAACCTCACCTGAAGATATAGAAGGAATATCCACCTCCTTCTCTACGAGGACCTCATACCCCCCATAACCCGTCATTACAATAGCCTTCATAGGGACCCATCACACTAACAACTAGACAGAATATAAAATAACCTTCTCCCCGCCCCGAAGAGCGGGGTCTCTATTGCCTAGTCTCAGGTGTCATCCTTTCTGGGTCCGATGAGATTGACATCAGGGCAAGCCTCGCCCTTTAGGGCGAGTTTTTAAGGCTTCCACACTATATTCTATGGAGTTGGATCTTGGCGGGCAAATATGTTGGTAGAATGTCCAGCAGGAGAATCCCCGAGGTGTGCCCGCCAAAGGCCCCGGCTCTCACTAAGCATTTAGAGAGCTGATAGGGAAAAGGAGCAGGCGGAGAACCAATAGAGTAGCTCTATTCCCGAATAGATATGAGCAAGAAACGCTATTCGATATTGGCTTGGCATGTGCAAGGCTATGGAATGAGCTTAACTATGAGAAGAGCCAGGCATTCCTCAGGGATAAGCTGTCGCCTGGGAAGAGGGATGAGATCAACAAGAGATATTATCATAAGTATAGGGAGATGCTGGGTGTTAATGCTGTCAAGTCATTAATAAGAATGACGAGGCTTAGAACGCTTTCTTCGAGCTCCTAAAGCATAAAAAGCAGGGTAGGTTACCACCATTCATTAGGAAGTTATCTCCACCAGGCTATTAGAAGGACAGAGAGACTGGTAAGAAGAGAATACATATGATGATTAAGAACGATAGATACCATCTAGAGCCTATCAGCGAGAATGAGGGCTATCTAGTCCTCGAAGACTTCGATCTCAAGATAAAATATGTTGGCAGGAACAAGTAGGAGGGTAAGCAGGGAAGGCTTGAAATAGTATATGAGGCTGGTAGGTGGCAGGCATACATACCAATAGAGGTTGGCGAGGAGCCACCTAAGTCTAACAAGAGAGGCTATGTAAAACCTAACTACAGGGATAAAAAGGGTATGGTTATAAACCCTAGATCTATCAAGCAGAGGGATCCCATAGGGGATAAGGAGGTATTCATCGCTATGGGGCTTAACAACCTATTCGCAGTAATAATCTCGGAAGGATCAGCATTGATTGTCAAAGGAGGATCTATCAAGTCTGAGTACTATTGATGGAAGAGGGAGATAGCTACATACCAATCTATAAGAGACATGCTGAGGAGGCTTGGTATATCGACATGGATCTACTACCTCGAGAGATATCTAGATGCTATGTATAAGAGGGATAGGAGGCTCAGGCATCTATACATATCAGCTACTAGGTTTCTAGCAGATGAGCTCTATGATAGAGGAGTTAGGAAGCTATACATAGGATATCCAATAATGCTATCACAGCGAGAAGACCGGGATACAGGATAAGGATAGCGAGGAAGATTGAGAGCTATTTGGTGACATACAATGGTGTTAAACCATTAAACCCCCACCGGAGGGCTAACACCCGAGACCCAGAGGTTTGTAGCCCAGCCCTAGAAGGGCAGGAAGAGATATCCTTTAGATAGCTTTCTAAGTCTATGGACGCTCTTTGCTTTGTGTTGAGTGGAGTTGTTTTATGTGGCTGTATACTGCTTGTATTAGTTCTAGTGGTGCTCCGTTTCTTTTTAATAGGCTTTTGATTGATGCTGGCGGTATGTTTTTATCTACTATGTTATCCACTATGAATCTCACCACCTTATCCTCGCATCCTCGTAGGTATATTATTGTGATACGTGCTAGCCTTGAGTGTAGTATTGTGTATTTTGTGGTTGAGGTTCGCTCTAGTTTAAATATTACAATGTTCTCCGCTTTTTTTCTTAGCTCTTCTAGGGCTTTCCTTCTGCGTATTTTTATGCCCATCTCCGCTAATTCTTTTGTAGTTGTATAGCATTTCATCTCAAGTACTCTCATAATCTCCTCTACTTTCTTATAACGCCTTTGTGGAGTCTTTTTTATCTTCATCTTCCTTATACCATACCTCTCTCTAATCCTTCTTACGCAACGCTCTGTGGTATTGTAGATCTTGGCTATCCTAACATCTGATAGCCCACTCATACAAAGCCTTTCAAGCTCCTCCCTCTCAATACTAGGACACCTCCTACGAGGTACAACCTTCCTTAAACCCATGGCGTTGAGATATGATAGTATAGTGACTGTCGTAACACCGAATCGCCTAGCAATCTCCCTCACTCCGACACCAGAACTCCACAATTCTATAATCTGCCTTAACTCCTCATCCCCAATCCTCTTATTCCACGGACTCCCACGACGAGGAGGAAGGCCTAGAATCCTAGCATACAAGCTAACCTTCTTAACAGGAATCCCAACAGACCTAGCTATATCCTCCAACCTAACCCCACGGTTCCAGAGCTCCACAAAAAGCCTCCTCTGCTCCTCAGAAAGCAACGAACCCGTGCCCTCCAATGCTATAACCACTAATCAAAGCCTTATAAATACCAGAGAGTGTGAAGCTGACTTCTCCCCGCCCTGAAGGGACGAGGCTTTCAGTTTGTAAAGATAGACAAGAGCTCTAAGTTTTAGCCTATAGGAGCTCTCGGGGGCCCTTTACAAACTGAAAGCCTCGCCTTTTAAGGCGGGATGGTTTTACTAGCTTTCCAGGTACTTGTTTTTTGAGGGGCTCTATGGCCTCTGGCAGTAGGGGGTTCCTAACCATCTCGATAGGGGTGATGGTTAGTCCCGAGCCTAGGGCTATAGAGCTCCTCAGAAGATACAATGTAGCCCTTAACTATGCAATAAACAGGATTCTGAGCCTAGATCTGAGGAGCATTGGAAGGGTTCATAATGCTCTATACAGAGAGCTGAGGGAATGGTTTGGCCTCCCATCCAGGGTTACTGTTGACTGCTATAGAGATGCCTTGTAAAGGCCAATGCGTGGAGGAACAATCCTAAGAAAGGGAGGAGACCGAGGGTTAGGAAGCTATCTATGCTCCTATACCAAGGCTCGGGATATAGGGTTAAAGAAGGCTATGTGGAGAACATAGGAGGGATAAGGCTGAGGATCATTGGCTGGGACAGGAGGTATGATCAGTATGATAATAGGGAGGCTAGGCTCGTGTATAGAGATAATAAGATGATGCTGTGGATCTCTAAGAGGATCCCCAAGCCACAGCCTTACCAGCCTAGAGATGTTATAGCCATAGACATTAATGAGAGGAGGATAGTCTATGGAGATGATAAGATAAACAAGGAGATAGGCACGGGTATTGATAGAGCCTATAGATGGAAACTCCTTGCTGAGAGCCTCCAGAAGAAATATTCCTCTCCAAGGTATCCTGCTTGGAGGAGGAGAAAAGGGATCCTGAATAGAATAAGATCCTATCATAGGAAGTCTAGGAATATATTGGAGGACTGGGCTAGGAAGACATCTCTTGAGATCGTGGAGCTTGCTAAGAAGCTTAGATATGCAGTCGCTAGAGAGGATCTCACGGGGCTAATAAACTCCCTGAGAAGGATCAAGAGCAAGGATCACATGGCGAGGCTCACCATAATGGGGTACAGGAGAATAGGGAAGTGGATAGACTGGCAGGCTATGAAGCGCGGATCACCACTAGCAATAGTAGATCCCAGGGGGGACATCAAGCGAATGCCCACAATGCGATTCAAAGCTTGAGGAGAACGGATATAGAAGGCTTAGATGCCCACAATGCAGCTTCGAAGCAGATAGAAACGTTATAGGAAAACTAAATATCAGGAAGAGGGCTTTGAAAATGCTAAGGATCAAAGTAATTCCTGGGGGATCTCTGACCACCCAACTGCCCTCAAACGACAGATGTAAACCCGAATAGATGGGGGGAACGATGAACCGCCCAAAGGGAACCCTCGCCCCTTAGGGCGGGGAGGAGGTCAGTGCTAATCCAGGACTACACAGCTACACAGGCTGCAATACTCATCACAACCATCTACCAGGAGAGGGTGGAGAAGAAATATCTACCAGCATTCCTAAGCCTAACATCCTTTATAAATAACCTGTTATCAGCATTAGGAGCTCTGAGCGGCGGCTATATATCAACGCAACTTGGGATCGTCCCGTCCCTGATCATCACATAGATATCTATATCCCTATCAGCCTTAATTCTCCTATTTTGGAATATATTAAGCTCTCATAGAACCTCCACCAAAGAAGCTAACTAACCCCTCCCAGCCCTAGGGGGCGGGGGTTTCTCCACAGTAATGAACCTAAGATCTCTATATAGCGAAGCTATGGGTTGGGGTCACCCGAGGGGGAGGAGCCCAGCGATGCTGATCCCGATGAAAAGGATCCCGAGGGCGGGAAGCCGATAGGGAAGGATTTGATATCAAACAATATTAAGCTCAATGAAAACTTAGCCCCTCTTGCTATTTAGATAGATCTAGATCTGAGTAAAGCTTATAAGCTACTATCTATATCAATTTATGAGGGTTTTGAGATGCGCCAATGGATCTGAATGGGAAGAGGTTCGGTATATATATACCCCTAGGCTATCCCAGCCCATCTGATTTCGCCGATTTCATCGTTGCTGTGAGTAAATATGTTGATCTAATTGAGATAGGGATACCGACAGAGAAGCCGATATACGATGGTCCTATCATAAGACGTGCACATAGAGAGATCATTGGTAAGGGTTATGACAAGATCCCTATTGATAGTTATAGAGTACTCGCAGGAAATAGATGTGATAAGGTTGCTCTTGCCTATTACTCAGATGTTAGAGACGTTCTTGAGGAGTTTATAAGGGTTATATCGGATCTCGGGTTTAGATGCCTCCTCGCTCCAGATCTTTTGATAGAATATCCAGAAGATCTGGATCATTATGTTGATGTATCGAATCGCTATGGATTGAAGCCCTGCTTCTTTATATCTACTAAATTCCCATATAACCTGGTTAGGGAGCTCCCCGATTACGATCCCTACATGATATATCTAGGTTTACAGGCCTCTACAGGTGCAAGCCTACCGATCCAGGTTCTGAGGAACATAGCAATAGCTAGAAGTCTGCTAGAGGGGAGGACTCCTTTGGCCGTTGGCTTTGGTATAAATAGTGTTGAGAGAGTTATAACGATCCTTGCTGGTGGTGCTGACATAGCTATTATAGGTACCGAGATCCTGAGGAGAATGTCCAAGGGGGTGGACAAAGCCATGGAATTCGTTATAGATGTCCACAGAGCTGTTAGGGGTGGTTCTACTGGATCTGGATAATGTATCTATCCCCAAGTTCTGGTATAACATAGCACCAGATCTTCCGAAGCCTCTACCGCCTCCAATAGATCCTATAGATTCGGAGTACTCTCTAATAGATAGATTAAGAGAGATCTTGCCCCACACACTCATAGATCAGGAGTTCACGTTCGAGAGATATATAGAGATCCCGGAAGATGTTAGGAATATATATGCGAGGATTGGAAGACCAACACCACTTAAAAGGGCTAAGAGGTTTGAAGAGATCCTCGGGACTCCTGCAAAGATTTACTACAAGTTTGAAGGGGCTCTACCAAGCGGTAGTCATAAGCTTAATACGGCTGTGGCCCAGGTTTACTACGCTCATAGAGAGGGATATAGAGAGGTAGTTACCGAGACCGGTGCAGGGCAGTGGGGGCTTGCAGTTTCTATGGCATCTAGGTTCATGGGTGTTAGAGCCTATATATTTATGACTAGATCTAGCTATGCCACCAAGAAGAAGAGGCTGAGCCTTATGCTAGAAAACGGTGCTGAAGTCTACCCAAGCCCATCAATGATCACAAAGACAGGTAGATCTGTTCTGGAGATCGATAGAGAGCACCCAGGTAGTCTAGGGGTAGCTATAAGCGAGGCTGTTGAATATGTGCTAAGCGATCCAAGCACCAGGAGGTATATACCTGGCAGCGTCATGGAATATGTGTTGATCCATCAAACGGTAATTGGATTAGAGGCTATGGATCAGATGAAGAGACTAGGCGATGATCCAGATATCCTCATAGCATGTGTCGGCGGAGGCTCCAATCTAGCCGGACTAGTATATCCATTCCTCGGAGAGGCCTTCAGAAGAGGTGAGAAGCCTCCGAGGGTGATTGCTTCCGAGAGTAGCCTTATACCCAAAATGACTAAGGGTATCTATAGATACGAGCATCCCGATAGCACAGGTATACTGCCCATGATAAAGATGTACACGCTCGGCAAAGATTTCAAGCCGCCTTCTGTAAGAGCTGCCGGGCTCAGATACCATGGTGTCGCCTCGAGTATATCTATATTGCTGAGGGAGGGGCTAATAGAACCTAGATCATATTCGCCTGAGGAAGCAAGAGAGGCTGGCCTCCTATTCTACAAAGCAGAAGGAATACTACCAGCACCTGAGAGTGCCCATGCGATAGCAGCGACTATCCATGAGGCTATGGAGGCTAGGAGAAGAAATAAGGAGGTCACGATATTGCTAAACCTAAGTGGTCATGGTCTCTACGATGAGGACTTCTACGGGGTGGTTTAGATGTCCAGTTTAATATCTAAGCTTGCAGAGAGAAGGGGGCTTACAGAGGAGGAGGCCTACAATGCTTGCCTAGACATGCTGAGAGGATCTATAGATCCCATCGAGGTGTCTGCTATATTAATGGGGCTTAGGGTTAAGGGGGAAGAGCCTGAGGAGATAAGGGGGTTTCTAAGGGCTCTTAGAGAGTATATGTTGAAGATAAGATCTAGAGGGGCTTTAGATATAGTTGGTACAGGCGGAGATGGGCTCAACACGATCAATGTGTCGACCCTGGCCTCTATAGTAGTATCCTCCATAGGCATCCCTGTTGCTAAGCATGGAAATAGGGGGTTTTCGAGCATCTTTGGCTCAGCAGATCTTATGGAAGCCCTGGGATATCCAATAGAGCATAGTGTAGACATAGCTGAGGAGATGCTGGAGAAAGAGGGCTTCGTTTATCTCTATGCACCCATATACCATAGAGCCCTTAAGACAGTGGCCTCAGTGAGGAAGAAGCTAGGTATAAGAACTATATTTAACCTAGTGGCTCCCCTAGCAAACCCTGCCATGCCAGAGATCCAGGTTGTGGGTACCCCTAGCCTCAATGTTGCGAGAATATTGGAGAGAGCTATAAGAGAGATCGGGCTTAAAGGATATGCGATCGTAACCGGGTATCCGGGTATGGACGAGGTATCCCCGAGCGGGGCTAGCCATATTCTGGTTAATAGAGACGGCTATAGAGAGATGGTCATATCTCCAGGAGATCTAGGTATTAGAGAGATCCCTCTTCAGGAGGTTTCTGGCAGAACCAGAGATGAGATCTTTGATAAGGGTGTTAAGGGTCTTAGGGGCGAGGATAGATCATCAGCCATATTCATAGCTATGAACGCTGGGCTCGCTCTCTACATAGCTGGTGCGACATCAACCCTTACAGAAGGTTTCGAGAGATCCTTAAAGGAGATACTCAGTGGAAAGGCTTGGAAAAAGCTTGGATCCATTATAAGCACCTCCAGGAGGCTGGCTGGTCTTGGCAGCAGTTAAGATCTGTGGTGTAACTAGCATGGAGGATGCTATCCTATCCGAGAGAGCTGGTGCGAGCTATGTGGGCATGGTGATCTCCAAGGGGCATCTAAGATCCGTTAGTCTAGACTTTGTGAGAGATGTTGCATCAATACTATCGAGCTCAAGACCGGTTGTTGTTATAACTGATAGAGTTGCGCTAGGAAATGCCATAGGATCTGGCTTAGATGTTATTATTCAGCTACATCTCGAGGATCTATCGATCCGGGATTTAGAGATCGTTGTAGAGAACGGGTATAGAGCGATCCCAGTCACGATACTAAGGAATCTATCAAAAGTAGATATAGATCAAAAGGTGACCATCGCTAAAGAGTTTGCCGAACACGTTGAGTATTTATTAATAGATCTACCGAAGAATAGAGCTCGATATAGTGATAGGGATAATCTAGAGCTTCCAATAGATCTATATATCCATGGCTGTTCCAGATACAGGCCATGCGGTGTTGCAGGAGGAATAAGACCCGAAAATGTCGCCAGGCTCAAGCACGTGGCTCCAGACGTTATAGATGTTAGTAGCGGTGTTGAGAGATCTCCCGGTAAGAAGGATCCCGAGAAGGTAAGGAAACTAGTGGAGGTGGCTAGAAATCTATCGAAGATCTATTGATCTCACTAGTATCTACACAAGTTTAGAGCCGTTGATAAATGGCGATTCTTTCGGCTTCATCTACTACTCTGGGGTCTATGATGATAAGTGTGGAAAGGTTATTGCGTCTATCGAGCCGCAGATCGAATATACCCTGTATAAGGAGGGCAAGGTTAGGGTGGAGGGAAAGGGTTCAGAGGATCTAGTCGTTATAGGGGATCCCTTTACAGATCTAGTGTCTCTTGTGAGATATAGGAACAGGTTTGGGAGAGGGATCCCTATGCTCGGATTTATTTCATACGAATCCCTTACATATTCTGAGCACAGCCTCTCAAACTTGATCCCGCAGAGCGAGTATCCGCTGGCAAGCTTCGTGATCCCTAGGGTATATGCATTCGCAGATCTATGTAGTGGGGATGCACATCTAAGATCTCTTTATGGCGGGAACATAAGAATCTATGCTAAAAGAGAAACAGATAGACCTAGAGAAGAGGATGTAGAACTTCTAGAGGTTTCACATGACAAGGAGGCTTTTAAGGATCTGGTGATCAAGGCTAAAGAGAGAATATATGATGGCGAGATCTTCCAGGTAGTTCTATCTAGGTATAAAATATATAGATACCCGGGATCCCCTCTAGAGCTGTTCAAAAAGATAGTGAGAGAGGTAGATAGTAACCCAAGTAACCCATATGCATATATCTACAAAACCCAAGACCTAGTCATTGTAGGAGCTAGCCCTGAACCCCTCATAATAGCTAGGGGAAGAATTGCAGAGACATTCCCCGTCGCCGGCACCAGGAGAAGGATCCCTGGAAGGGAGCTCGAGATCTATAGAAGGCTAGTCTCTAATGAAAAGGAGAGGGCTGAGCATATGATGCTAGTAGATCTGGCTAGAAATGATCTCGGTAAGGTAGCGATCCCAGGCTCTGTCAATATAGCAAGACTGATGTTCCCACAGATATTGCCTAACGTTGTCCATATAGTCAGCAGGATCAGAGGGGTTCTCAAAAGCTTCATCGACTCATTCGAGGCACTCAGATCCCTCTTCCCAGCCGGCACAGTTACCGGGGCGCCTAAGCACAGAGCTATGAAGCTAATAGCCGAGTTCGAGGGCAGGGCTAGGGGTCCATATGCTGGTGTCATAGGATACACCGTGGATCAATATATGAACTTTGCAATCACCATCAGATCTGCCTATATAAATGATGACAGATTAAGGATCCAGGCTGGTGCTGGTATAGTGAGCGATTCAAGACCTGATGATGAGTACCTGGAGACAGAGAATAAGATGGCTATTATCGAGAGAATTATCAGGTGATCTTATGATCCTGATTATAGATAACTATGATAGCTTCGTATACAATATTTACCAGATCCTCAAGAGCATATACCGTGGAGAAGTAAAGGTTATGAGGAATGACGAGGCATCCCCCACCTATGTATATAAACAGGATCCAGAGGCCATTATAATATCGCCAGGGCCCGGAAACCCTGAGAAGATCGAGGATGTAGGGTATAGCAGGGCTGTTGTCGAGGAGTTCTATAGAGAGAAACCAATACTAGGTATATGTCTAGGTCACCAGGTAATAGGGCTGGCCATGGGGGCGAAGATTAGGAAAGCAAGATCTATACTACATGGGAAAGTCAGCCTAGTGAAACACTTTGGAGGCCCTCTATATAGAGAGATACCATGGGTTTTCAGGGCTATGAGATACCATAGCTACGTAATATATAACCCCCCAGAGAGCTTAGTGGTAGATGCTATCAGCCTAGACGACAGAGAGATTATGGGTATTCACCACAGAACATACCCCCTCGTAGGGGTCCAGTATCATCCTGAAAGCGTTGGCACAGATCTTGGACGAAAGATCTTAAAAGCCTTTGTAGATCTTGTGAGGAGATAACCTTGAAAGGGTTTCTAGGCGATATGAGGGATATGTGGAGGAGTAAAGCGATCCTTGATATAGATCGTGATTATATATGTATAGAGAAGCGCCTATACAGCCATAGCGAGTTTGAGAGTCTTAGATCATCAATTACTAGGTGGAAAAGAGAGGCGGGGGTAGCTATAATTGCTGAGTATAAGAAGGCATCGCCAACCGGTATAATAAATACTCAACAAGATCTTAGAGAGTATCTCTACCAATTAGAAGATCTTGTAGCAGGATTCTCGGTAATTGTTGAGAGAGAGTGGTTCATGGGATCCCCCAGATATGTTGAGACCCTCAGAGTGCTAGGTTATAGAGGCCCTATACTTGCTAAGGGATTTGTTTTCTATGAAAAGCAGATAGATCTGTATAGATCTTGTGGGGCATCATCCATACTCCTCATAGCAGAAGCTCTAGAGCTTAAGGAGCTAGAGACTCTATATAGATACTCTGAGAAGGTGGATGTGGAGCCCATAGTAGAGATCAATAGGTTCGAGGAGCTAGAGAAGGCTATGAAAACCCTATCCCTCAATATAGTGGGAGTCAATTCAAGGGACCTAGCGTCCCTCAACATCAGCCGCCAGGCTATGCTGACTACCGTGAAAACGGTTAGAAGGGAGTACCCAGATCTGGTAATCATAGCTGAGAGCGGCATGAACAGCGTTAGCGACGTGGTTGAAGCTATAGAGGCCGGGGCAGACGCCTGCCTAATAGGCACGAGCCTTATGAGAAACGTTAATAGGGAATCGTTTCTCAGGGATCTATATGCCTCCATAAGATCCAGATAATTCTCTCCTGGGGACAAGCGGTAAGGAGAGTGTTATATTACATAATTACCCTCAGCTAGAAAACCCTGTATATTAGCCCTGTGAAGAGATTGGCCGGGCATCTATGAGATCTACTCAACAGTAACCGTCTTGGCCAGGTTCCTCGGCTTATCAGGATCAAAACCCCTGCTTACGGCAAGATTATATGCTAGAAGCTGATGTATAACTACATATACAGCTGATGCAGCAGGTGTCTTCATAATGGGCATCGGTATCGGCTTCCCTGCTAGCTTCAAATGCCTTGAGAGGTTCTCGGAAGCTACTACTATTGTGTAAGCGCCTCTAGCCCTCATCTCCTCGATATTGTTTATAATGGGCTCGCTATATTCGTCATCGAAGATTGTGAAAACCACAGGGAATCCTGGCTCTACAAGAGCTATAGGTCCATGTTTACTCTCCCCAGCCGGGTATGCCTCAGCATGTATATATGAAATCTCTTTTACCTTGAGTGCCCCCTCATATGACACAGGTACTGTAGAGCCCCTTCCTAAGAAATACATATTGTTCGTAGATCTCAAGATCTTAGAGAGGGCTTCAAGCTCTCTATGATATTTCTCTATAACTATCTTCACATATTCAGGTGATGATCTGATCTCTTCTGCGAGCAGGGAGCAGCTAACACCTCTATAGGGGCACAGCTTTTCAACAATATACATTCCAGCTATGATCTCTGATGCAAAGGTCTTAGTAGCTGCAACGCCTATTTCTGGACCAGCTCTCATATAGATCCTATAATCAGCTTCTCGCGATACCGCGCTTCCAACGACATTCGTTATAGATATCACCTTGGCGCCTAGCATCCTTGCTCTTCTCAGGGCTACCAGCGTGTCTATTGTCTCACCACTCTGGGAGATCGCTACTAAGACGTCTCTATCATCGAGACCCCTGAGAATCGATTGATACTCACTAGCTATAAATGCTCTAGCATCGAGATCCAATATATTTCTAAAGGCATACTCAATGGCCATTGAAGCGTGATAGGAGGTGCCAGCACCTGTTATGTAGATCCTTCTCGCGTTTAACAGCATCTTCTGTAGATCTGCGTTAACCTGGTCAGGCAGCCCTGATAACGTCGAGTACATAGCTATAGGCTGCTCATATATCTCCTTCAACATGTAGTGGGGATAGCCACTCTTATCAACCATATCCGGGGTCCAGTCTATGATAGCTATCCTTGAAGACGGATCTACCGTGTCACCGCTTAGTTTCTCTATATAGATGTTTGTTGGCGATATATAGCCGATCTCCCCATCCTCGATGACTATCGCTTTCTTTGTATGACTAAGAATAGCTGGTATATCGCTTGCTATAATGTTGAAGTTCTCACCAACCCCTATAACCATGGGAGATATGTTTTTCGCGAAGTAGATCTTCCCCTGATCTTTACATATATAGGCTAGAAAGGCATATGTACCCTTAATAGACCTGATCACAGCCCTCAGCGCCTCAAGAGGCTCCACACCCTCCCCAAGTTTCTCCTCTAGAAGATGTGCAATGAGCTCTGTATCAGTATCACTCCTGAGGAGATGCCCTCTAGAGATTAGAAACTCCTTAAGCTCCTGGTAATTCTGAAGAGTCCCATTATGCACCACAGAAACACAGCCTATACAGTCTATATGAGGATGAGCATTCCTATCACTCGGCTCCCCATGCGTAGCCCACCTAGTATGAGCTATCCCTACTATGCCATCGAATGAGTCGAAGCCCAGAACACTCTCAACATCTGCCAATTTACCTTTTTTCTTCCTTATAAAGATCCCACCCTCTTGGTCTATAACAGCAAATCCCACAGAATCATAGCCCCTATATTCCAGCCTATGTAGAGACTTCTTCAGAAAAGATCCCAGAGGCTCCCCAATAACCCCCTTACCCCGTTGGCATATACCTATGATGCCGCACAATAGCAACACCTATGACCATGTCACATTAACAATATATATTATGGGACATATAAACACATACCAAAATAAACAATGACCCCTCCCTGCACTGAAAGACGGGATTTCCTATTGCCTGGTCTCGGGTGCTAGCCCCCTAGAAAGGGATTAATGGCTTGATACCGTTATGCGTTACCAAGTAGCTCTCTATCCTCCTTGATATCCTTATCCTGTATCCCAGCCTTCTCGCTATGTTCAGAGCAGCATTTATATCTGCATCTATCTTCTTCCCAGTCTTCATGCATATATACAGCCCTCTATATATCCTCCCATTCTTATGTTTGTTTCTACATATTGAGCATTCCTTGCTTGTATAATCCTCTGGCAGGAGCTCAACCTCTATACCGTACTCCCTGAATACATCCACAATCCAGAGCACAGTCTTCCTAAACCACCATATGTTTGCGTTATACTCGTTACCATTATTCTGTGATAGCATATATGGATATCCCTTCCCAACACCTCTGCTATATAGCTCATCTGCTAGGAATCTAATAGATGTTCTGTATAGATGCCTGAGCCTCTTATCCCTGGTGTACATTACCTTAAGATACTTCTCTATGGTATTCTTTCCATGTTGAGAATCCAGCATTCCTAAGTAGATCCCTTACAGCTTGGTATGTTGAGATCTCCCTCTTCCACCAATAATACTCAGAATTGATAGATCCTCCTTTGACAAGCAATGCTGATCCGTCTGTGGTCACTACAGCGAATAGATTGTTAAGACCCATATCCACGAATGCCTCCTTATCACCTATGGATCCCTCCGCTTGATAGACCTAGGATTAACAATCCTACCCTTTTTATCCTTATAATTAGGCTTCACATAGCCTCTCTTGTTGAATTTTTGGTTGTTCCATACCAACCTCTATTGGTATGTATGCCTGCCACTTACCATTAACATATACTATCTCAGGCCTTCCCTGCTTACCCTCCCACCTAATCCTGCCAGCATACCTTATCCTTAGAACGAAATCCACCAATACCAGGTAGCCCCCGTTCTCATCAACAGGAACAGACTTTAGGTAGTATCTATCACTTCTAATAATATGTGTATCTCTTTCCTACCTGTGAGCCTGTCCTTCCAATAGCCTGGTGGAGAGACCTTCCTAATGTGGGGTGGCAGCTTACCCTGTTTCCTCAGATCCAGTTGCTTGAAGAACTAATTCCAAGCCTCATCATTCTTCTGAATAACAGCCTGAGCATTAACACCTAGAACCTCATTGTACTTGTAGTAATACTTTCTATTTATCTCATAGTTCCTTTTTGTTGGCTTACTCTTGAAGAACGCCTGCCTTTTCTCATAGTTAAGCTCGTTCCATAGCCTAGCACATGCTAAACTAATACTCATGAGGCTCTCATACTCACTCTCTAATGGCAGTAGCCTCAGCCTAACAGCTCTCCAGGTGTCGTTTAGCCTCTCCTCAATCTCTTCTTTTAGGGCTTGGAGGGGGCGGGGTGCCCATCCATGGGTACAGATCGGGGAATCGTCCCCCTTAGGTCATCCTTTTAAGCACTTTACTCACAGAGGACATCCCAACCCTTATGCATACAAGACGGCACAGAGGTTTAAAAGCCTAATGCTCTAGAACCCTTACCCTGCCTTTGAAGGCGAGGTTTGCCTCTAACCTTATCATAGAAACTAAGACGATCTTGTATAAGACTGGATCTATGCATCTACTTTGTATCGCCAAATACCTCTTCATACTTCTTCTGAGGAAGTATAACCCTTGCTCCCCTTGACGCCTCATGCCTCTTTCTCTTCTCTCTTTCTCTCTGCTTCTTCTTCCATTTATACCTATGAGTTCCTTTAAGGCCTCTGCTGCTGAGAAGCCCTCTAGCTTTTCTACCAGCCATAGTCTTTCCCCTGAAAACCCTGCCTCTTTGGGAGGGATGCGCGATCCACTTTATGTCTGGATCATTTTTAATGCTTGGCAAGTAAGGATCTACAAGGATCACTTCATACCACTTATACTCGCCGTCTTCACCTACGTAGTAGCTTCCAAGAACCTCTAACCCCCTATATTTTCTCGCAGCAGTTTCTTCAGCTATTAGCTGGAGACTCTTTCCTGGTGAGTAGCCATAGACACCCATTCTCTTGGGTCTCCTACCCTTATTCGGTCTGGGCTTCTCCCTACCCCCCTTAGAAACCCTTACCCTAACAACTATGAAGCCCTGCTTAGCCTTATACCCAATGCTCCTCGCCCTATCAAGCCTAGTCGGCTTATCAATCCTAACTACTACAGGCTCCCTTCTCCACTCAATAAGCCTAGCCCTATTTATAGCCCCTATCTCTCCCTCGTAGGGTCTCTTCCACACCTCAGATATATAATGGTACATCGATCTAGCCATTGCCTCTTACCACCATCTATGCTATACATAATAAACCTACAAAGTCTTATAACCTTTGCTAATCCCCGATCCCATCTAACATCTACATTGAGTAATAAAGGAAGAGAATCACAGCGTGGGTTTCTCATCACACATCAGAACTTAAAACCCCGCTCATCCAGATATATAGTTCCTTAAAGGATAAAAAATAGTACTTATTCAAACCGATAGGGAGTGCAAAAACCCTTCTACAAATCAATTCTAACCCTTATGTTCAGAAGCCCAGATACAGGGAGAATAGGCTGGGCATCTATAGTAAACAGCCTGGCAAACGTTATCACCCTCTAGATCTGTAGCCTGTTTACGGGCGCTCTCTATTTTTTATTTTCCACGTGCCCACATGCTTGGGGGTCGGCGATGTCATCTCAAGGTGTTTTAGGCCCTGGGTACAGGATTAGAGAGGCTGTGATGAGTGATCTCGATAAGATAATCGAGATCAATCTTAGAAGCCTCCCTGAGCACTATCCTAGGTATTTTTGGGAGCAGCACCTAATTGAATGGGGCAGAATCTTTCTTGTTGCTGATGTGGGAGGCGAGGTAGTTGGGTATATGATGAATAGGATCGAGGAGGACGAGGGGTTCTTCAAGGGTGATTTTGTGAGGAGAGGCCATGTAGTCAGTATAGCTGTTCTAGAGGAGTATAGAAGGAGGGGGATTGGGAGGGCCTTGATGCTTGAGGGAATGACTAGGATGAAGGATCTATATGGCGCTCAGGAAGCTGTTCTAGAGGTTAGGGTTAGCAATGGGCCTGCGATAAACCTATATAGATCTCTTGGTTTTAAGGTAGTGAGGATCCTCAAGGGCTATTACCTGGATGGCGAGGATGCATATCTAATGGCAGCTCCTCTATGAAATAATGGATATCTTTGTGCTTCTTAAATTTTCAATTCATAAGCTTAAAGTAATATGGGCGGGCCATGGAAAATAGTATATAGAACATAGCGTAAAGTACTGCTTCTAGATTCAATACGCTAGCTAATTCGATAGATATATTTCCTCTTTAGGATAATGCCTTGGTGATTAAATTGAGCCCTATAAGACTAGATCCAGATAGGTTTCTCGAAACCTTTAGGATGTTCTCCCAAATAGGATGGGACGGCGATAGGGGTATGTATAGGCTTTCACTAAGTGACAACGATCTAAAGGCTAGAAGACTCCTCATAGAAATCCTCAGATCGATAGAGGCCTCCATATCCTATGACGAGGCAGGGAATATAATAGCAGAGATAGGGAGGGGATCAGATGCCATTGCGATAGGCTCACACCTAGACTCTGTCCCAGGTGGGGGCAGATATGATGGGGCTCTAGGGGTTATAGCAGGACTCGAGGTCCTCAGGATATTAAGTCTCTCCCTTGTCAAGCTAAGGCATAGGATCATGCTCATAGACTTCACGAACGAGGAGGGCTCTAGGTGGACACCATCCCTCATGGGATCAGGGCTATCTACAGGGGTTTACGACGCTAGCTACATATACTCCAGAAGGGATAGGGATGGGATCAGCTTCGGCGAGGCCCTAGAGAGATCAGGGTTTAAGGGGCAGAAGGAGAATAATCTTGTTAATAGGCCTCCGAAATACTATCTCGAGCTCCACATAGAACAGGGGCCAGAACTAGATTCCGAGGGGCTCCAAATAGGGATTCCTTTGGGGATAGTCTCTATAAGGAGCTGGGAGTGCATTTTCAGGGGAGAGAGTAACCATGCAGGCACAACACCTATGGAAACTAGGAGAGACCCTCTAATAGGGTTCTCTAAGCTTGCCCAGAGGATCAGGGAATATGCCTTAAGGAGGAGGTCTGTGAGGGCAACCATTGGTAGAGTGGAAACATATCCTGGGGTATATAATGTGATCCCTGAAGAGGTTTGGTTCACTATAGATGCTAGAAGCCCTGAAGATAGGTATTTAGACGATTTCGAGAGGTTTGTGATAAGTCAGGGACAAGCTATAGCTAATGAGGAAGATCTTGAATTCGATTTAAGACTCTCATTCATAGTTAAAGGGGCTAGGTTTGATGAGGAGGTAGTTTCGACTATAGAGAATGTCTGCAGGGATCTGGGTCTCCGCTATAAAAGAATGTGGAGCTGGGCGGGTCATGATGCCCAGAACATGGCTAGGATCTCCAGAGTAGGCATGATCTTTGTACCATCAATTAGAGGTAAAAGCCATAGTAAGGATGAATTCACCAGGGACGAGGATATGATCAACGGTTTGAGGGTGCTTCTAGAAACTGTGTTAAGGCTGGATAGAAGATAATGGATCCTCTCTCCGCCCAAAGGGTGAGGATCGTTCCGGTTGCCATTTATATATGAAGAGCTGCTCTAGCTAAGTAGCAATTTAGGGAGTGTTGTGTAGATCTTCGCTGCCCTGATCACATCATCTATCTCTATATACTCGTCTGGGGCGTGGGCCATGCCTAAGACGCCTGGGCCATATGTAGCTGTTTCGAAGCCTCTTGATACGTAGTATCTCATGTCGAGGCCTCCTATACAAACTATCTTCCTAGGAAGAGATCCTGTTACTATTTTCGATGCTTCCTCAATAGCTCTGAAGATCTTTGCTCCAGGATCCACTATTACAGGCTCCATAGAGTGAACAAGCCTCACATCAGCCTCGGCACCAACCCTTCTCGCTGTATCTTCAACAAATGCCTTTATCTCCTTCCAGGCGTTCTCAACACTCTCCTCAACGATTAGTCTTCTATCGAAGCTGAAGACAACCTCGCCGGGGATCTGGTTTATCTTCTCTCCTCCCCTGAGTAGGCCACCGATCATAATAGTTCCTCTATTCCCCTCCTCAAGATCATAGCTATATCTACTCCTCTTAGCCTCTATAGCCGGCACTAGCCTCTCAAACATCTCCTTGGCAATAGCAACAGCCTTTTCAAAGGCATTTATCCCCAGCCAAGGCGTGGATCCATGGCCAGTTCTCCCCTTCACAACCACCTCACCCCAAACAGCCCCCTTATGCCCTATATAGATTTGGGACAAACCGCTTGGCTCGGCTATCACCACATATCTCCCCTTGACAAGCCCCCTTTCAACTATGTAGCCTGTGCCCGTGGCTCCCCCGATCTCCTCGTCCGGGACAAAAGCTGCCTCAACGCCTATGCCTAATGCGTCTATGTGCTTCGACATAGCTGCCAGAGCTCCAGCTATCGCAGCGATCCCTCCCTTCATATCTGTAGAGCCTCTGCCAAATAGCTTGTTATCTATGATCCTAGGCTTAAACGGCTCGGCGATCCTCCAACCAGGTCCTCCAGGAACTACATCGTAGTGTCCGTTAAAGTGCAGAACCACATTATCCCTAGCACCAACTCTAGCAAATACGATATATCTAGCTCTACCCTTCCCCTCAGTAGGCACCCTAGTATCCACATAGTCTTGAGGAACCCTGTGGATCTCGACAGAGACCCCTACACCCTCGAGGTGCTCTTTTGAGACTTTAGCAAAGTCTTCATAGCCCTCTCCCCAGGGCGAGATTGTTGGTATAGCAACTATTTCCCTCAAAAGCCTCACAATAAACTCTCTATAGGCATCAACCCTTAATACGAGATCCTCTAAGCCTTTGAAACCCATACCAGCACCTCAAGCTAGATTATCTATTAAACTTATAAGTTCTTAGCGATATGACGCTTGGAAAAGGTTCTATACTTCTTAAAGCCCTTATCAGCTAGTACCAGGGTTTAGAGCATGAAAAATAAAAATCTTATCTAAATTCTGAATAGATATATCTATACTTGGTAATGCTATTCTATCTTGCTAGTGTGAGAATGACAATTGCGGATCACCATATTGGTGGAAGCGATAGTAGTCTTATGAATGATGCGAAATAGAGGGCTAGCAGCACAACTACTAAGAATATTACTACGATGACTAGGGATCCTGTTTTCTTAGCGGCAGAGGGATCCTTGATCTCGTATGAGGACATTAAGCCGTCCATAAGGATCTTAGGATCTGCGGTTCTTTTTCCAGCAAGTATCGTTAGGATCATGTTGAGAACATACATAACCCCTGAAGCTATGAAGATCAAGGCCCCAACCCCTAAAGCCGTTGCTGGAGCTATCCACGCTGTGTGCTCCGCAAAATCCTCAGGAAGCACGAGTGTTCTTCTAGGGGCGCCTAACCATCCTAGCACATTCATCGAAAGGATCATGGTTAGGATCCCTATAAAGGCTAGATATATCTGGATCCTAGCCATCGACATATTAAAGATTCTTCTAAGCGTGATCAGTGGAATAAGGTAGTAGGATAGAGCCATAAACGCCAGCGTTGTCCCCCCAACTACTGTTGAGTGGAAGTGTGCTGGAACCCACATTGTATTGTGGAACAATAGATTCGGCTGAAGTGTTGTCTGCGGCTGTGCAACGATCCCACCTATTCCAAAGAGGAGCATAGATAGGAGGAGCCCTGACGCCCCTGGGTTACTCCATGGTATTGCCTTGAGCCAGCTCAGGAGACCCTTTGAGTAGCCTGAAGCTCTTAACAGGGCTTCTAAACCTCCTAGCAAAGCTAGAGCATGGAGCATAGAAGGTATCGAGAGGAAGTGGGATCCGACGCTCCCGCTAGCCTGCTTAAATGCTGTTGAAAAGCCTGGATCCACTAGTATGTGGTGCCCAATACCCGGGATAACGAAAAGCACGTACATTGCGAATGCTATTCTAGCATACCTCTCATTAATGAACTTAACAGCTGCTAAACCAGTTGAGAGAGCTAATAGCGCGTACCAAACAGCAACCATAGCGGTAACATTGACGTATTGAGCATCATGCCCCAATCCCCAGAAGTACCATCTGTAGATCATGACATTCAGGGGGAGCGAGCCTGCTAGCCAGAAAGCGACATAGGCTAACGAGATCAGGCCGTGTATAACGACTGTAACAGCTATTATTGCTGCAATCGCAGCTCCCCATGTGACCAGCGGCAAGCTACCTCTATATCTACCCTCAACCCTTGCTCTATATAGTGTTAAGAAGAAAGTTATGACAGCAAGACCAGCGCCTAGTACATAGATTACATAGCCTGCATAGAAGATCGGGTGGGCAGTTAGAGGCGGATAAGCTGTGAAGAGAACTGAAGCGTTTCCCGAGAACACTGAGTACTCAACGAATGCCCATCCAGTGAGCATTAATGCAAAAGCGATCCATCCAATCCTAACGCTATATATGGGTGCATTCAAAAGCACGGTGCCGACGAAATATAGCAGGGCTACCTCGAACCAGAGTATCCAGAAGAGAAGCATATTGATCCCATGGGCTGTGAGCCATAAATAGTAGGATCCTGGGTCTCTTAGAAGAACGAGGGACGATCTGGAGAGGCCGACAAATATAGCTGCGATCCCGCCAATAGATATCGATATGAGTGCCATGACATAGTTAGCTGTTATGAGCCTCAGAGTGGCTATATGGCATAGGAGCCCTGTTACAGGACAAGTTCTATAGCCTTGAGTAACCTGTGGTGTCTGAACCATTTACATCACCCCACAACAACGATCTTCCCAACCATGTATTGATGTCCAATCCCGCAATACTCGTTACATATTATGTAGTACTCGCCAGGCTTGTCGAATCTAATATGTATAGCGTACGCCATTCCAGGCATCACCATAACATTATACACAACGCTTCCATCCTTACTAACTATCGAGAGGCCGTGAAGCACATCTGTGCTCGATACCCAGACCCTATATGTGACCCCGGCACTGAGCCTTATTTCAGAAGGTCTCCAAACCCATTGAGAAGCTCCTAGATATACATCAACACCCTTTGGCACAACCCTACCAGAGTAGTTAGCCATAAAAGCTGACACCTTCTGTGAGAAATCCTTAGGAGAGATTTCGATAGACGTTGTCGGTACCTGATGATACGGGTCTATTAGATGCCACGAGAGGGTTGTTGCCGCAAGTGTGAGAGCAACTGCAATAGCTAGTATAAGCCATATCTTTTCCTCCCTAGAGAACGACTTATACCACTCCTCAATACTTCTCGATGTTAGGACCACTAGCCCCACCCCCTTGGAGCGATTCCCGTAATGCCATGCATAGCAGTAGCCTCTAGAAGCGCCCATATGCCATAGATAGCCATTATCCCTAGGGCGAGAACCGCCCAGAACCATAGATTATCCAGGAGCTCTGCAAATACAGCTTTCCTCATCCATCACACACCCTAAGATAATCTCTTGTGGAAAACATAGATTAGCGTTGAACATGTTCAGTAAATACCTTACTAGCTTACGATATGTCGATATATACATATATATACATATGTATAATATGCATTCTTTCTCCTTTAACACGGAATTCCGTGATTTCCGTAAGTGAACACTGAAGCAGGCATAACCATAGATAGGATCCCTGTCTTTTGAACCTTAATTACTGCGAGAACAAGTCTCGTCCTTTAGAACTGGGAGAGGATCCTTTCTAAGACATATCTTGCTTCTAGGATTAATATTATTATGATGAACCTTGAGATTCTACAGAATTGTGATACCGCCTTGCCCTACTATGAAGGATATCTTGAGGAATCATGAACATGTGGGGTTTAGATTATCAAAATATGAGGTGATCCACATACTAGTAGGTAAGATCGGTAAAAGCGCAGATAAAAAGGAGAAAGGATCCACAGAGGTGGTCCTAGCACGAGGCCACGGCATAAGGTTGAGAAGATACCATAAAGGACGATACCTTGTTATGAGATCGAAGGGCTGCCTCTTAAGGGATGTTCTATCTAGCTTCTATGTCAATTCTATAAGGGTAACCAGGGAAGGGATCATAGCTATAGTATCTGTCCCTGATTCAGAAGCCACAAACTTTCTAGACAGGATATCAAGGAGATGTAGAGCTTCAGTTGAGGAGCTATCTATAAACCCAGTTCTCACTGAAGAGGAAAACAGACTTCTTGGTATTGCTAGAGGGTTATACGAGGCACCTAGAAAGGTTTCTTTTGCAGAGCTATCAGCAAAACTCGGAATCCCTAAGTCAAGTCTGTCCTATAAGCTTAGAAGAGCATTAAGAAAACTTCTAATTACTATACCCTGACGACAAGAATAAGCCTCGCCTTTTAAGACATGGAAGAGGTTATGTTCAACATACTCTTACAGGAGCAAAGTAGAGATTAAAGGATCGCCTTATCTCAGCATTAGCAAGCCCCCTGTTCTCAATATTTCCAGGTCGCTTGCTCCTCGATGGTTATTGGTTGTTGCTGATTCTTTATCTTGGGCTCGATGTGTTTTATCCCTAGAGGGAATGCTATAGCATCCCTATGGCTATCGAGAGACATACTCCATAGACTAGGAATCTCTATGAGTTCATTAGCAGCTGTCGATACCAGTCTGATCTCCTCCCAACCCTGAAGGGCGGGGGGTTCCCTCTAGGTAGTTCGTTGGTTTGGAGCTACACCCGCTGGGGTGTGTCCCTAGGCCAGGTCTCCGACCTATTACCCCTATTCCTTGCCAGCTGGGACCCCAGTCGACTGGCTCATCAGGACTCGGGGTTATGGCTCTGGCTTGGGACTGTATCCTTTTATGTTAATAGGAATATTTTTATATTCGTTTATTATCTGGACTTAAGCTTGTATACTTCAATCCCTAGCTATTTTGATGACGAGGCGATACCCCCATGCTTAGCATATAGATATCCTCGGGATGCTATGATACTCAGAGCTCCCGAGACCGAGGCCCTGGATGAGGGCTATGCCCAGAAGGGCTTCGAAGTTTCTATCCTAGATGGGAGCCCCTTTCCGCTAGACTCAACCGCACTCCCGAGAAGCCTCCAGGGCATATTGCCCAGGAAGTGGAGTGGGGAGAAGCCCTCGACGGCCACAGGGAAACCATAGAAACCCTGTGGAGAAGAAAACATAGCAACATCAAAACAAAAGAATATTAGTGACAACCAGCAACCATCAGGAGACAAGAGACAAGCGGGCTAGTTGTAAAGGTTTCTAAGGTGATCTGTGAACTTCTAGACTATCTAGGGAGGATTTGAATCACGAGTAAGTAGGGGGTTACAGAGGTGCTTCCACATGGTCTGAGAACTTATCGAATAATTGGGTAAAGGCTATAAGCCTTCAAAAAATATAATCCAGTGAGGGCCCGTAGCTCAGCCAGGTAGAGCGCCCGGCTCATAACCGGGCGGTCCGGGGTTCAAATCCCCGCGGGCCCATATTCTCGGCAAACCTAGATCCTTCTCCTGAGCCGTGGATCTACTATTGGTTCAAGTGCTAGGGCTATCAGTACGAATGCTACAGCAGAGATCACTATCAGCAATCCTGGGGGTAGTATCCACCACCAAGCAATAGATACAGCGCCTTTATCTAGTACTCTAGATAGTATCTGTCCCCATGTAGGTATGCTGGGATCTCCTAGACCTAGGAGGCTTAAGCCTGCTTCTGTTAGTATGGCTGTTGGCACAAAGAAGATCATCTGAGCGACTACGTATGGGAGTACTTGGGGGACTATGTGTCTGAATATGATTCTTGTATTAGATGCTCCGATGGCTCTGGCAGCCTCTACATATTGCTCGGATTTTATTGAAAGAACCATTGACCTGACTATGATCGCTAGACCGGCCCAGCCGAACACGATCAGGGTTATGATGATTATCTGGAGCCTTAGATTAGTGGGTGTTATAAATGTAAATAGTATTAGTAGGGGTAGTAGGGGTATGTTACCGAGAATATCAGCTGTCCTCTGAACAATCTCATCTATGAGCCCCCCATAGTATCCTGAGAAAACACCTAGAACCATTCCTATGAGCGAGACAACTGCTGAGGTTACAAAGCCTATTGCAAGAGCTATTGGGAAGCCGAAGAGAAGTGCTTGGGCGAGATCCCTCCCATCGAAGTCTGTACCCATGAAGCCATATGCTCTCCCAACAATGGCTAGGGTTACCATGTCTACGCTATCCTGAGGGCTTGTCAGCTGGATCGTAACGGTGAATCTATAGACACCGTTTAGGGGCTCAAGGACTATACTCCCTCCCCTCAGCACTGGGCGTGCAAACAATGCCTTTTCAACCCCATATTCAAGGCCTGCTAGATCTGTTGGTGTTATAGAGATATTATACCTGGTGAAGTAGAAGCTAGATAGCTGTGAAGCCATATACTGATTACCATAGGCATTGACGTCCTTAGGCGTCGGTGTATAGATCTTCTGGCCAACGAGCTGCTGAGGAATCCTTATTATCTCGAAGTACAACTGATCTATTTTTCCATCAGGCCTCTCAAGAGATACTGAGAGGATCACGGGTAATCCAGGGTTACGTGCCTGCAGACCATATATAGCTATCCTCACATTCTGAGGATATGTGGGGCTATCATATGAATATGTGAATACATATGTTAAAACCTTAACACTCGACCCAGCATAGTTAATAACTTGAGAAGATGTGGGGTTTTCAATTCTAAAGACTATGTGGGGTAGAAGACTCCTATCAAAGAGAATCCTGTACCAATCTGGGGGTACCATCTTTGGATAGTCCTTCCAATAATCGGCATTGCTCCATATCCTAGTCCCATAGTCCAGGGGCATCGTGGTAAGGGTGTATATCGATGCCACGATCATGAGCCCTATTATTATGATCCCAACCCTCCCGACCCAGCTCCTCCACAACAGATTAAAAGCTTCTCTAAGGGTCAGGGCTTGGAGGGACATCAGTACCTCACCCTCGGGTCTAGAAAGATATATAGGATCTCTAGGATCATCCTAGCAATAACATATACTAGGGCCGTTATATATGTCAAACCAAGTATCAGTGGAAGCTCCTGAGCTCCTATAGCATCGTAGAATAATCTTCCGAGACCAGGCCAATTAAATATAGTCTCTGTCAGAATAGCACCACCGAGAGAACCAGCTAAACCCAATATGGCGTTAGTAGCTATTGGAGGCGCTGCTGCCCTCATTATATAGCCTCTCATGATAGTCCTATCATGAAGACCCTTAGCCTTAGCCACATATACAAAATCCTCCTCAACGATCCTGATAACAATAGCCCTTGTTACGTATATCCACACACCTGACGTAGCTAGGACGAAAGTTATTATTGGGAGAGCTGCATGGCTAGCCATATCTAGGAACCTCCCAAGAGGATCTGTAGGTGGGTTAGGAGATAGAAGGCCCGTTGGGGGTGGAAATATAGGTATCCTATAGACGAAAACATATATTAGCATGAGACCCAGC
>JAVVGE010000014.1:0-33259 GCA_032249255.1 Desulfurococcales archaeon
CCAGGGGACTGACACCTGAGACCGGGCAATAGAAAACGCCCTTCAGGGTGGGGAGGGGTCATTTCTATGGCGTTGGACAACCAGACTTATAAGTTGCGGGGAATATATTTATTAGTGATGACGCCGCAGCCCTGAATGGTGAGGAGGGCTCGTGTTTCTGAAGATCCTAGTTATTATTCCTCATGATGTCTACTAGAACCCTCTTAATTACCTCCCTATTGACTCTTCTATCGAAAACTATTAAAACCCCCTTATAATTCCCGGATTTCTTTAGCTTTACACGATCTATGATAACCCTGCCTCTTATAAGATCGCTCTCACTCTTAGACGGAACTATATACTCTTTGAACTTTCTTGTGGAATACCTATAATACTCATCAAATTTATCTATAATTCTTATTGCATCTTCAATGTCGCTTGTAGAGTATCCCAGAGCCTCTGGTATCATCTCAAGCATCTTCCTTGCAATACTAGCCTCAAGCTCTATACATGGATAGCCCATACAGTCATCTATATTGCCTAGGGACAAATAGCTGTACCCCTATGTCCTCGGGGTTATCCAGTATGTTAGTGAAGCCCCGCCCCCCATAGATGCTTGGAGCTTCAGAGGTTTGTTAGGCCCGTACTGTATTATTATAACCGAGTCTGGATCTAGAACCTTGGCAACTTGTTTGATAAGATCTATGGAGTATTTAGCAGACACGTTCTCCAACCTTGATGAGAGAGATAGCAGACCCTTATCCCGGGTAAGGGATGCTTGGTACTCCTTATCTTCTCCCCTAGATATGAATCTCAGGTTATCACCGCTTAAGCGTATCTCTAGCTCATCCCCCACTATAGATGCGTCCTTTACAAGCGTCACTAGAGCCTCGCCACTCATCTGAGCTTCTACCTCAAGATCGAGCTGTATATCTCCCACAGGCTCAAAACCGACCTCTTTCACCTGCGCCGAGAACTCTCTCTCGGCACCTGTTTTCGTGTTTATAAGGACTATCTTTAGATCCCTTGCACCATCCTCATAGCTGATGGTGACCCTATCCCTCCTCGTAAGCCTCTTAAAAGATGCTAAGAGCTCGTCCTTATCAACAAGCAAAGAGGTCTCCTCGCTGAGCTGGTACTCCTCAAAAGCTATATTGGATATGGTTAGTATGCTCATTATAAGTCTATCAGGTGAGAGCCCCTTCACCTCAAGACCCTCAGATTTTACATATAGAGGAGCAGCATCTAGAGGAGCTAGGGCTGCCTTGAAGAGATTCTTAATAAATGTGCCCTCCCCATGGGATAGCCTAAACATATGCTCACCATATCTACTTATCACTTAGCTTCTAGGATTAAAAACTATTAATATATGGGTAGATGCTAGACGCTTGACCCCAGATGACATATGTAAACCCGAATAGATGAGGGGGCTAATGAATTATTCAAAGGAACCCTCGCCCTTCGGGCTGAACCCTTTTTCATGATAGTAGAAATCTTTCTATATTCTTTCATTATCAATTAATGGTTGGAGTGGAAGTTTAGGAACAAAGAGAGGTCTAGGAATAATGGCTAAGGGAAAGAAAAAGAGGGATAAGAAGTAGATGTGGGTTGTCGAGCCAGGAGATAGGATCTTTGCTAGTAGGACTGCTGTTCTGCCTTCAAAGAAGTATCTAGGAAGGAGTTCAGGGCGTTAGAGGAGATCCTTAATATATAGCAAGATGCTTGGAGATGTGCTTCCCCACGCATCTAGGAATATAATTGGGAATTACTATAGGCTTAAGAATGGGAAGTACCAAGAGCTAAGGAATATATATCCCAACATCCCACCCCACTACATACATGGCTTATGCCAGGATGCTGTTGAAAGGGTATCCTCTCTAAGGAGGAATAGGGCTAGGCAATATGCTGAAGAGATCTTCAAAGAGGTCGTTAAGTACTTAAACCTAGGGAAAAGGATCTGAAGGATAAGAAACTTGTGAAACTTCTGTGGAGGAAATCCCGGAAAATAGCTCGGCATTAAGTAGACCTTGAGATGAGCTATGGAATACTAGTGCCGAGGATCAATGGTGTTGAGAATATTTTCTTCACAAGTGTCGCCATCAATACCCATAGGGGCTGGGTGCACATAGATCTAGAGCCTTCTAAGGAGTTCTACAAGCTTTTAGCTAGAGGCTTTAAGCCGACATCCCACGCAAAGATCAAGCTTGATAGGAAGAATAGGAGGGGATATTCCACCTATCCCTTGGGAAGGAGATTGAGATCTATAGGCCAGAGGATATTGTTAAGCCTGTAGATGTTAATGAGAACTCTGTAGCAACTCTCTACGAGGCATTAGCAATAATCCTAGAAACAGATCTTGCAGAGACAACCCTGGGCTATAGCTATAGGAAGGAGAGTATTCAGAGGAGAAATGGATCCGGTAGCAGGGAGGCTAGAAAGGCTATGGAGAAGCTTAGAGAGGGAAAAAAGAAGAGGAACTATAGATGGAAGACAGCAAGCCTTATAGTCAGGGAAGCCATGAGGATAAGAGAAGTAATAGTTATCGAGAGAATCTCCGGGGAAGATATAAGGGTTATGATCGCTAGGTATAGGAACAAGCAATTAAGGCACAGGATATATCAGAGTGCTTTGAAAGGAGAACTCAACACAATAATAGATAAGGCAAGGGAGTACAGAGTGCCGGTATTGATGATAGATCCCAGGAATATATCTAAGACATGCCCTATATACAATGCCTTGATAGAATATGGGGAGGATAGGATAGGTGTCTGTAGCAAAGGTGGTGAGAAGCGGCATAGAGAGGTAGTTGCCTTGATCAATATCTATCTTAAAGCCCTCGAAGCCCTTTATGAGGGCATTGCCCAGAAGGGCTTCGGGGTTCTAGGCATGGGAGCCCGGTGCTGCTGGGCTCCACAGCCACCCACGAACCCATAGAGATCCTAAGATCTCTTTGGGGGAGGTGGAAGTCCCCTAATGCCACAGGATCAAAACCCTGTGGATCAAGAAGCACAGTAATCTCGAAACAAATTATTATCAGTGATAATCAATGATCATCGAGGGACAAGCGGCTAGGAGGAGGTTAGATAGGTCGCCACGTTATTAGCTAGAGTTGCCTAGGAGTATATGGGGATAACATTTACTGAGGAGCTGAAAAGAGTTATTGGCAGGAGATTCGCTATAGTTGAACATGTTAAGGAGACTCTCTCTAGTGGCAAGGAATCTATTACTATAGATATCTTTAGAGTGATTCCGCTTAGCCCGGGCAATGTTGAGGGAGGCTTTAGAGAATTATATAGGGAGTTGATTCCAAGGGGCTATTATCCGCAACTCAGGCTTGTTGATGGTAGCTACTATCTCAGGCTCTATAACATTGGAAATGAGAGAGGTTTCAGAGCGATGACTGTGTTGCTATTAATGGTAGTTACGATAGTTACTGTTGGCATTACATCTTATATATGGTATCGATCAGATCTAGCTCTCTCAGAGAGGGGTAACATAGTGACGGAAGCCTATAGACTGGGGCCCCTATATATAGCGGTGCTCACGCTATCGATCTTAGGGCCTCTAGCTATACATGAAATGGGACATTATATAGCGTCGAGAATTCTCAGGGTTCCTGCCACCCCACCCTATTTCATACCAGGTGTCCCTGGCATAGGATTGGGCACTTTTGGAGCAGTTATACTCATGAGGTTTACCCCGGCAGTTTCCGATGACCTGGCTATAGTGGCCATCTCGGGACCTCTGGCAGGTTTCATAGCTATTATAGCTGTCACTCTATACGGTATATCTACATCATATATAGTTCCTAGGGAGATCCTCACTGTCGGCTTCGAAGAGATCCGTTTTACACCTCTACTATTTGCTATGATGGTCGATCAGATCGCCCTGCAAGGGAGTAATAACCTAGTGATACTAAACCCAGTTGCGTATGCCGGCTACTTCTTGATGCTCATACATTTTCTAAACCTCTTGCCAGTAGCACAGCTAGATGGTGGCCAGGTACTGAGATCCTTGGTGGGTTTAAGAATGCACACAGCCATAGGGGTGTTAACAACATTCTCAGTTGTGGTTGCATCGCTGATCCTAAGGATAGATATTCTATATACCATTGCATTCTTTCTGGTATTCATATTACTCCTAACAGGGTTGAGACCACATCCAGGGCCAGCCTATAGCGAGGCCAGGCCTGGGAGGGGAGCCGTGTTAGCATCTATTCTATGGATCCTGATGCTAGCCCTGACAATCCCCATCCCAGCGTGAGGGCTTTCAATATGAGTGAGAACATATGTAAGGGATGCATAGCAATAATAGCTGAGAAGCCTAGGGCTGCTGCCAAGATCGCGGGAGCCTTATCATATGGGAAGGCTAAGAAGCTGGTCATCCAGGGTGTCCCCCTCTGGGTTTTTAGTCAAAATGGCAGGGAATATGTAGTGATCCCATCAGCTGGACACCTATTCTCGATAGATACCGATAAGCCTGGCATCCCCGTATTTGAATACAAATGGGTGCCAAGGTACGAGGCTGAGAAAGGATATAGCCATTTGAAGCGATTCTACCATGTATTCTCGAAGATACTTCCAAAGGCTGTAGAGTATATAAATGCTTGCGACTACGATATAGAAGGATCTCTTATAGGTTATAAGATAGTGGAGAAGTGGGGCGATATTTCTAGAATGAAAAGAATGAAGTTCTCATCACTTGTAGAGGAGGAGCTGAGGAAGAGCTTCAAAAACCTAGAGCCTCCAGATCTACATATGGTCGAGGCAGGGTTAGCGAGGCACGAGATGGACTGGATATGGGGGATAAACATATCTAGGGCTCTTATGCAGCTCTTCAGGAAGATCTTCTCCAGTAACAGGGTTCTGAGTGCCGGCAGGGTCCAGACCCCAACACTATTCGAGGTGGTGAGAAACACTCTTGAGAGATCTACATTCGTGCCTAGACCCCTCTATAATGTAGAGGTATATGTGGATATAGCTGGTAATGAGTATAGGTTGGAACATGGGGAAGAACCTTTCAAGAGGAGATCTGACGCTATGGGATATGCTGAGAAGGTTAAGGGCGCTGGGTATGTATTAGTTATTAATGTAGATAAGCGGTTTACATCGTATCAACCTCCTCATCCATATAATCTCGGGGATATACAGAAAGACGCTTATTCAATCTACAGGATCTCTCCTGCTAGAACGCTCCAGATACTAGAAGATCTATATCTGGATTCCCTGATAAGCTATCCTAGAACAAATAGTCAGAGGCTGCCCTCTTCGATAGACCACAGGGGTATCATAGAAAAGATATCGAATATGCCTAGATACGGCTCTGCGGCTCTTAAGCTTCTTAGAAAAGATCGTTTGATCCCTAACAACGGACCTATGGAGGATCCCGCACACCCAGCAATATATCCAACAGGCGAGATACCTAGGAGGCTTAGTGATATACATGGAAAGGTATATGATCTCATTGTGAGGAGATACTTAGCGACCTTTATGGATCCCCTGATCGTAGAGTCTATAAGGATCGAGATAGACGCTTCTGGCAGGAGGTATCTCCTGCATGGTAGCAAGATCAATTACAAAGGGTGGCTCGAGATATACCCCTTTTATAAAATAGAGGAGAGGGAGATCCCGCGCCTCAAGATAGGGGATAGGCTGAGGATTTCTAGAGTAAAGATAGCGATATCCTATACAAGGCCAGAGCCCCCCTATAACAAGGCCACACTCTTGAAGTGGATGGAGAACGTTGGGATAGGTACAGAAGCTACTAGAGCCGAGATCATTGAGACACTATATAAGAGAGGCTATATAAAGGGGTCCGATGTAACTAGCCTCGGACTAATGGTATGCTCTGCTATAGAGAGATACTTCAGAGACATCTCAAGTGTAGAGCTAACAAGGCGCTTCGAAGAGATGTTGGAAAAGATCAGAAGAGGGGAGCTTAAAAGGGAGTACATAATTAAAGAGACTAAAAAGGTTGTGGGAGATGCTATAAAGAAATTCCTCATGAGCATAGAAAACCTGGGCTCTAATGAAATAAGACTCCTAGGGACAGGGCTAGGAGGATGCCCAATATGTAAAGACCCCTCAGACCCTGTTAGCAAGCACGGATTTTGCATGGTGCATGAGATAGCATATAGGAGACTTATAGAGACATATAATAGCTGGAAGGAGAACGGTATAAGCTGGAGGGAATATATAGAGAGAATTTCGAAGCTAAAGATCACAGGATCCAAGGTTAAAGAGCTGACCTCCTTCCTGCCCTAAAGGGGAGGCTTCCCTTTGGGCGGTTCATATGTTCCCCATCTATTCGGGTTTACATCTGTCATCTGGGGGCAGTAGGGGCAGTCAGAGATCCCCCTGATATCCCTAGGATTTTCAAAGCCCTCTTCCTTATGTTGAGCTTTCCAACAACGTCTCTATCTGCTTCGAAATTGCATTGTGGGCATCTAAGCCTTCTATATCCGTTCTCCTCTAGCTTTGAATCGCATTTTGGGCATTCTGAGGATGTCCCCCTAGGATCCACTATTGCTAGTGGTGATCCGCGCTTCATAGCCTGCTAGTCTATCCACTTCCCAAGCCTTGAATACCCCATTATTATGAGCCTCGTCCTGTGATCCTTGTTCTTGATCCTTCTCATGGTGTTTATCAGCCCAGTTAGATCCTCTCTAGCGACTGCATGTCCAAGCTTCTTAGCAAGCCTCACAATCTCCAAGGCTGATTTCCTAGCCCAGTCCTCAAGGATATCCCTAGCCTTCCTATGATAGGATCTTATTCTATTTAGTATAGCTTTTCTCCTCCTCCATGCAGGATACCTTGGAGAGGAATATTTCTTCTGGAGGCTCTCAGCAAGGAGTTTCCATCTATGGGCTCTATTAATCTTGGTGTCTATCTCCTTGTTTATCTCGTGATCTCCATAGACTATCTTCCTCTCATTAATATCTACGGCTATAACATCCCTAGGCTGGTAGGGCTGTGGCTTGGGTATCCTCTTAGAGATCCACAGCATCATCTTCCCACCTCTATAGACTAGCCTTGCCTCTCCATTCTCATAGTCATTGTATCTCTTATCCCAGCCAATTATCCTCAGCCTTATCCCGCCTATGATCTCTACATATCCTTCTTTAACCCTTTATCCCGAGCCTTGATGCAGAAGCATAAATAGCTTCCTAACCCTCGGTCTCCTCCCTTTCTTAGGATTGTTCCTCCAGGCATTTGCATTTGCAAGAGCATCCCTATAGCAGTCAATGGCAACCCTGGATGGGAGGCCAAACCATTCTCTGAGCTCTCTATATAGAGCATTGTGAACCCTCCCACTACTCCTCATATTTAGCCTCAGGATCCTGTTTATAGCGTAGTTCAGGGCTGTATTGTATCTCTTGAGGAGCTCCACAGCCTCTGGCTCAGGACTAACCATCACTCCTATCGAGATGGTTAGCAACCCCCTCATCGCCAGATGCCATAGAGCCCCTCCAAAAACAAATACCTGGAAAGCTAATAAAACCATCCCCGCCCTAGGGGGCGAGGCTTCCAGTTGTAATAAACTACATTGCACGCTCCGACCCTGAGGTATGATTAGCCTTAGTAGCTGTTGAGCGGGCAACACTTAACTTGATAATCCTAGAGTAGGGGTATGTATGAATATTCAACGTAAAGATCGGTCTGCATCATGTTCAAAAACAATAGTTTAATTGCTATTTCCTCATGGCAGAGACTTAAACGTATTATATATATTGCTGGTGATTATTAGAAGATTTACATAGTATTTCGTGCTCGGCTTTTAGCCTTCTAAGGAATTAATATAGGGAGTTGATTGTACCAGAGCCCATTTGATTCTACATATAGATTAGAGGATGTTGTAGAGAGGTTAGGACTTATAAGGGCTGTGGGTCTCTACCGTATTATCGATCCGGATGGAAACGTAGTGGTAGAGAAGGAACCAGATATTCCGAGGGATCTTCTAATGGGCATGTATACATCTATGGTGAGAACTAGGATTCTAGATGCGTGGCTTTTAAAATTACAGAGAATGGGCAAAGTTGCTCTACATGCGCCAAACATAGGCGAGGAGGCTGTAGGTGTTGGTGCCGCTCTCTCACTTGATAAGGATGACTGGGTGTTTCCATACTACAGGAATATCGGGGTTTTTATTGCTAGGGGGGTCACCGAGGAGGAGATCCTTGACAGAAATATAGCCAACATAGCAGATCCATTTAAAGGAAAGGAGTTCACGATACTCGGCTCTAAGAGGCATAGAATAGCGCCCTCCACAGTTCCTGTAGGGAACCAGATCCCGCATGCCGTTGGTTTCGCGCTAGGAGCGTATATAGCTGGAGAGAAAATAGCTGTTCTAACTATTTTTGGTGATGGAGCAACCTCTAGGGGAGGATTCCATGTAGGGCTCAACTTTGCTGGCATATATAGGCTTCCAGTAGTGTTCATTATACAGAATAACCAGTGGGCAATATCGGTTCCAGCTAAGAAGCAGACAGGATCTATAACCTTCGCCATAAAGGGCGCTGCGTATAACATACCGGGGGTGAGGGTCGATGGAAATGATGTTCTAGCAGTCTATATAGCTTCTAGAGAAGCTGTTGCTAGGGCTAAAGGAGGGGAGGGCCCCACCCTTATTGAAGCAGTTACATATAGGATAGGTCCTCATACCACAGCAGACGATCCCACGAGATATAGATCTCTTGAGGAGGTTAAGGCTATGGAGAGGTATGAGCCCATATCTAGATTCGGGAAATATCTGGTCAATAGAGGGTATCTCTCGGAGCAGGAGCTGAAGGAGATCTATGATGATTGGAGCAAGAGGATCGAGGGGATCGTTAAGAGGTGCATAGATAAACCCCCTCTCAGAGAGGAAGTGATATTTGAGGATGTTTATTCCCATAGATTCTGGAATCTGGAGGGGCAGCTAGAGGAATTTAGAGAGTCACTAGAGCTTATGAAGAAACTAGGGATCAGGGTGGAGTAGATGGTCGTAATGAACATGGTTAAGGCCCTCAACCAAGCTCTTAGAGAGGAGATGAGAAGAGACCCAAGGGTAATAGTGCTGGGTGAGGATGTGGGTAAGAGGGGGGGTGTTTTCCTTGTCACCGAGGGGCTTTTAGAAGAGTTCGGAGAGAGGAGGGTTATCGATACACCTCTAACCGAAATGGGCATCGTTGGGATAGCTATCGGACTAGCTATGTACGGATTTAAACCAGTAGCTGAGATCCAGTTCATAGATTTCGTATACGAGGCTTTCGACCAGATAGTTTCGGAAGCGGCAAAGATGAGGGCAAAGACAGGCGGTATGTTCACAGCACCGATTGTGGTGAGGGCCCCCTGCTGCGGAGGTGTGAAAGGGGCTATGCATCATAGCCAGAGCCCTGAGGCCTATTTCATACACACGGCTGGTCTCATAACCATGATGCCCTCAAGACCCTACGATGCGAAGGGGATGCTGAAGTCTGCCATAAGATCTGAGGATCCGGTGATATTTCTAGAGCCGAAGTCTATCTATAGGACTATAAGGGAGGATGTACCTGTAGAGGACTATATAGTCCCTATTGGAAAGGGTAGAGTGGTTAAGGAAGGCTCGGACGTGACTATAGTAACATATGGCGCCATGGTCCATGTTTCGCTCGAGGCTGCGGATCTCGTGGAGAAAAAACACGGGTGGAGCGTAGAGGTCATCGATCTGAGGACGTTGTTCCCATTTGATAGAGACCTGATCCTAGAGAGTCTGGAGAAGAGCGGTAGGCTGATCATAGTTCATGAAGCGCCGAAGACCCTGGGTCTTGGGGCCGAGATAGCAGCCTACATCTCAGAGAACGCTATAGATCTTCTTAAAGGGCCCATAATAAGGGTCACCGGCTATGACGCCCCGTTCCCGCTGGCTTATGAGAAGCTATACATGCCCAATGTTGCCAGAATATATTTAGCTATTGAGAAAATAATGAGATATTAGGGAGCACCCATGGCGAGAACAGAGAAGATCAAGCTCCCAGATATAGGCGAGGGAATAGCTGAGGGAGAGATTATAAGGTGGCTAGTAAAGGAGGGCGATCCTGTGAAAAAGTTTCAGTCAATCGTTGAGATACTCACAGACAAGGCGAGTGTTGAGATACCATCACCATACTCGGGCAGGGTTATAAAGCTACTGGCTAGAGAGGGAGAGAGGGTCAGGGTGGGAACCCCCATAGCTGAGATAGAGGTTGAGGATCTAGGTCGGGCAGCTATACAAGAAGCTGTGGAAAAACCTGGAGAGAGGCATGAGATAAAGGCTGTGCCAGCCGTGCCCCAGGCAGAAAGCGTTGCTGAGGAGAGAAAACCCCGTGTGAGGGCCCCACCGAGAGTTAGGAAGCTTGCACAGGAGCTCGGTGTGGATCTAACCCTTGTTAGGGGTACGGGGCCCGGGGGAGTTGTGACTGAGGAGGATGTAAAGAGATTCTATGAAGAGAATATAGCTAAGACAAGAGCTCCCCAAGCTGTTGTTGAGCCTCAGCAGGTGGTTGTAGAGGATAGGGTTGAGAGGATCCAGCTCAGAGGTATAAAGAGGAGGATGGCTGAGAGAATGATAGAGGCTAAGTCGAAGATACCCCATGTATACCTAGCTGAGGAAGTGGATGTAACAGAGCTTGTCAGATTGAGGGAGAGTTTTAAGCAGTTGGCTGAGAGCAAGGGGGTGAAGCTAACATATCTACCGTTTATCATAAAGGCCGTTGTGAAGGCGCTTAAAGAGTATCCCCTTCTCAATTCATCCCTCGACATGAATAAGGGGGAGATAGTGGTTAAGAAGTACTATAACATCGGGGTCGCGGTGGATACAGAGCAGGGGCTTGTGGTTCCTAACATAAAGAATGCAGATGGGAAGGGGCTTTTCCAGATCGCTAGGGAGATAGAGGATCTGGCTAGAAAGGCTAGAGAGGGTAAGCTATCTCTGGAAGATATAAGGGATGGGACTTTTACAATCACTAATATAGGCTCTATAGGATCCACGATCGGGTTCCCCATAATCAACTACCCAGAATCCGCAATACTAGGGATCCACAGGATCGTTAAAAAGCCCTCCTATCACGAGGATAGACTAGAACCTAGATACTATATGAATATCTCGCTAAGCTTTGACCACAGGTTCATCGAAGGAGGATATGCAGCGAGATTCCTGGCGACTTTAAAGAACTATCTCGAGAACCCACTCCTATTCCTTGTGCAGGAGGAGGAGTTTAAGTAAATCTATATATAGGGAGGCCACGATCCTTGCTACAGAAATATGATCTCGTAGTGATAGGAGGAGGACCTGGAGGGTATCCAGCAGCTATAAGAGCTTCTCAGCTTGGTATGAGGGTTGCTCTGGTTGAGATGCACAAGTTAGGGGGTGAGTGCACTAACTATGGGTGTATCCCTACTAAAGCTTTGATCAAACAGGCAAATCTATTTAGTGCTGTGAAAACTGTAAGCTTTATTAGAGGGAATATAGAGCTATCTTTCGAGGAGTATATGGAATGGGTTAACAGCATTACGAGGAGAATCTCTGGAGGCGTTGAGATGCTTTTGAAGAGCTATGGTGTAGATCTATATAGGGGGATGGCTTCAATATCAGAGAGAGGATCTATATATGTCGAGAATATAGGGGAGCTTGGAGCTAACAAAATAATAATTGCGGCAGGGACAGAGCCGGCAGAGCTTCCAGGGATTGTGGTGGATGGCGATGTGATCCATAATAACAGGACTATATTGGGGCTAAAGAAGAAGCCCTCATCAATGCTGATAGTTGGAGGAGGCTATATCGGGGTTGAGTTTGCAAGTGTTTTTGCGAAGATCGGGGTTGATGTAGCTGTAGTAGAGGTTATGCAGAGTCTCCTACCGGGTATGGATCCTGATGTATCTAGAGCAGCTGAGAGGATCCTCAGGGATCTAGGGGTGAAGATATATACCGGAACCACCGTCAAATCGTTATCTGTGAGGGGGAGCGAAGCCTCTGTAGAGCTATCCGGTGGAAGCAATATGGCGGTTGAGAAGGTGCTCATAGCTGTGGGTAGAAGACCTAAGCTGGTTCCAGGGATTGAGAAGCTCGGCTTAGGGGTTGATGAAAAGGGGTATATAAGGGTTGATAGATCTATGAGGACATCTAACCCAAATATCTATGCGAGTGGCGACATTACTGGTCCACCGCTTCTAGCTCACAGGGCCTTCGCGCAGTCCCTAGTTGCTGCGGAGAACATAGCTGGGAAAAAAGCTATGTTCGATCCCAAGGTGATACCATCTGTGATATTCACAGACCCCGAGATAGCCTTCGTGGGTATGAGCGAGGAGGATGCTAAGAAGCAGGGTTATAGGGCGAGGAGTGTGAAGCTATCTATGGGCGGTATTGCTAAAGCCTTGATCGAGGGCTTAGAGGAGGGCTTCGCTAAGATAGTCTTCGATGAGGAGACTAAAGAGGTGCTTGGCTTCTATGTTGTGGCTCCCCATGCCTCTGAAATAATATCTGAGGCTGCTCTAGCAATTGAGATGGGGGCGACGCTCGAGGATCTAGCTCTGACGATACATCCGCATCCCACGATATCAGAGGTGCTGGAAGAGATCTCGGAGCTTGCTCTTGGCAGGCCTAAGCATTTCTTCGTTAGAAGGAGATCTGCTGGTTAGAATGAATCTATGTTCCTATCTTTATAGCATATCTACCTGGTTTCGTTATTCCTAACGATTTTGCTATCTGGGATCTCTCAGGATCTAGTACAATCACCATACCACTCCATTCCTCGCTAAAATCGTTGGAGCCGCATACAGGGCATGTCTGGGCATCCAGAGGCGCTAGAGCCTTGCAGCTCTTGCATGCCTTGAAAATGTTCTTCTTACCCCTTGGCCTGCTCATTTCTCGCTCCCTATCCACTCCAGTTTCCCCAGGTTGGGCTGTCTCATGGTCATGGCTATTCTGGGGAGCCCAGCCGCTTGGAAAGATATATTAGTTATTCTACCCCTTACCTTATCGCCTACGGTGACATGCTTCCTATTTTTATCACCAACTATAGCTTTCAGAGCGTCGTTATATTCTATATCATCCGAGTCCATGACCTGGGAGATATGTACAAATGCATCTAGTGGCCCTATGTTGACGAAGAGCCCTATATTCCTCACATCCTTAACCACTCCCTCTACAACCTCGTGGGCAATTGGAACGTAGCTGAGAAGCTTGAATCTGGCTTCCAGATATATAGATCCATCGCCCGGTAGAATAAACCCTGTATCGCTTACATTAACATCATACACCAGAATCACGATACCAAGATCCTTATTAAACTTAGCCTCATGCTTCTCCCTAAGATACTCCTCCGCAACAACCTCTACAGGCTCGCCGAACCTTGTTGGGGGGATCTTAACGTAATCAATAACCTCATAAACCCTATACAATGACCCTCTCCCCGTCTTAATGGGAGGGTTTTTCTATTGTCTGATCCCGGATGTTACCCAACCGGGCGGGGATTATTTGTCTCACACCATTATGAGTTATAACTGAAAGCCTCGTCCCTTTAGGGCTGGGTATGTTTGTATTTTTAAGCTTTCCAGTTATATTGTTTTTGGATTGGGGAGGTTCTGGCCACCCCAACTGCCCTCCAAATGACGGATGTAAGCCCGAATAGATGGGGGAAACAATGAACCACCTGAAAGGAATGACGATCAAGATGACGACCTGAAGGCGGGGAGAGGTCAGAGTTATTACGTAGCTTTCTGTCTTTCTAGTTAGTTTTATCCAGTGGCCCAGCTTGCGAGCTATGTTTAGTGCAGCGTTTATGTCTGCGTTTATCTTCTTCCTATTCTTTCTACACATGTATAGCCCTCTATATATCCTTCCGCTCTTATGTCTGATTCCGTATATTGAGTATCTCTGGCTTGTATATTCCTCAGGAGCTATATCAACGTCTATGCCGTATTCCATGAATATATCAGCGATCCAAAGTACTATCTTCCTAAACCACCATATATTCGTGTTATACTCATTGCCATTATTCTGTGATAGCATATATGGATAGCCTATGTATAGCTTCCTAACACCCCTACTCCATAGTGTTTCTGCTAGGAATTTAATGGATGTTATGTATAGATGCCTGAACCTCTCATCCCTCCTATACATAGCCTCTAAATACTTCTCATGATGGTAGATCCATGTCGATATGCTAAGCCTCCTCAGCATATCTCTTATAGAACCAGACGGCTCCACACCAACCTCTATTAGCGCTAGTGCGAACCACCTACCATTAACGTATATGATCCCAAGCCTACCCTGCTTACCCTCCCACCTAATCCTGCCAACATATTTTATCCCGCGATCGAAGTCATCTAGGATAAGATATCCCTCGTTCTCACTGATGAGCTTAGCACGTGCTAAGCCGATATAGAAGAGCGTTTCCTCTTCGTATCTATGGGGGTTAGGGCTTTGGTAGGCAAAAGCGCTGGTAGGATGTCCTGCTGGGGGAAGCTCCGAGGCGTGCCCGCCAAAGCCTCCGACCTCCACTAAATAAAGTGATGAAAATCTTATGAAAAAATCATACCCCACCCTATAGAGCGAGGATTGCCCTCTATACAATATCATGACCACCCTGACAGCAAATGGGATCGAGATGCTCAACCTGAGACCCTAAATCACTAATAACAAATACTACCGAGCTTATATATCCCATATAGAGAGTCCAGGTTTTACGAGCCTGACAAAACGAATGACAAGCCTCGCCCCTTCTAGGGGTGGAGTATGTTTTTATAGAGTTTTCAACGCGTTATTTAGTGGAGGTCGGGTCTCGGTGGGCAAATATGCTGGCAGAATGCCCGGCGGGGGGATCCCCGAGGCGTGCCTACCAGAGACCCCGACCCCCTCCAAGCATTCAAAAAGCAGATAGAGAAGAGGAGGAAGAGCTGTAAGAGAGCAGTTAGGCTGAGGCTATTCCCAAACAGATATGAACAAGAAACGCTATTCGATATAGGATTGACATGTGCTAGGCTATGGAATGAGCTTAGCTATGAGAAGAGGCAGGCATTCTTCAGATATGAGCTTACAGTAAAGAGGAGGGATGAGATCAACAAGAGGTACTATCATAAGTATAGGGGGGTTCTTGTTGTTAATGCTGGTCAGGTTGTTAAAAAGAATGATGAAGCTTGGGACGCATTCTTCGAGCTCCTAAAGCTTAGGAAACAGGGTAGGCTACCACCGCATATCAGGAAGGTCTCTCCACCAGGCTATTGGAAGGATAGAGAGACTGGTGAGAAGAGTATACACATACTGATTAGGAATGATAGGCATCATCTAGAGCCTATTAGCGAGAACGAGGGATACATGGTACTTGAAGACTTCGATCTGAGGATAAGATATGTTGGCAGGATCAGGTGGGAGGGTAAGCAGGGTAGGCTTGGGATCATATACGTTAATGGTAGGTGGTTCGCACTAGTACCAATAGAGGTTGGTGTAGATCCGCCTAAATTAAGTCCAAAGGGCTATGTAAAGCCCATATACGATGATGAGGAGGAGAGGAAAAAGAAAAAGAGGAGGATCATAAATCCGAGGAGTATTAGACAGAGGGATCCCATAGGGGATAGGGAGGCTTTCATTGATATGGGGCTTAACAACCTATTCGCTATGGTAATCTGGATGGTTCTGCTATGCTCATTAAGGGAGGGTCCATCAAGTCTGAGTATTACTGGTGGAAGAAGGAGATAGCTACATACCAGTCTATAAGAGATGTGCTGAGGAGGCTTGGGGTGTCGACATGGATCTACTATCACGAGAAATACCTAGATGCCATTTACAAGAGGGATGAGAGGCTTAGGCATCTCTATATAACAGCAATTAGATTCCTAGCAGAAACACTATGGAGTAAGGGTGTTAGGAAGCTATACATAGGCTATCCATATATGCTCTCACAAAACAATAGAAATGAGTATAACACTAAAACATATGGAGGTTCAGGAAGATAGTTCTTTGGGTTGTTGATACATTCATGGAATACGGTATAGATGTTAAGATAGTCCCAGAGGACTATACTAGTCAGAGATGCTCAATATGTGGGGCGAAACACAAGAAGGGAAGGATCTACAGAGGTCTGTATATATGCAGGAAGACTAGGAGGAAGATCAATGCAGATATAAACGCTGCGCTGAACATGGCGAGAAGACTAGGACACAGGATAAGACTAACAAAGAAGATTGAGAGCTACTTGGTAACTCATAGTGGTGTAAAGCCATTAATCCCTCTCCAGGGGCTAACACTCGAGACCCCAGCATAGAAACCCCGCTCTTCTGAGCGGGAAGGGTGTCATATTAATATGGCAAGCTCTCTTTTAGAAGTAAGGAGCATTGACACACTTTCGCCTATCCCCCTGGGAGACGGGGTAGGGAAGGATCTTGTGGAAAGATATGAATAGTATGACTGCATCAAACATGTTTAGGGATCTAGATGCTCTCCTGTATGTACTGCGGTTCTACGGAGCTAGTTCATGATTTGCATACGGGATATGTGGTATGTAGCAGCTGTGGCTCTGTACTTGAGATTATATACGAGAGTGAATCCGAGGCTCTTAAAAGATATAGCCGAGCTGAGGGTAACGAGGACGGCAGAGTCCCTAGAAGAATCGATAAGAGACCACGACGCATCGGATATATGTATAAGATTTATAGAAGGGTTGTTGAAAATAGAAGACTTAGAAAAGGCGTTGTTGTGAGAGCTGATGCTATAGCAAGCCTAGCCGGCGGAGGTAAACTCTGTAGACTCTTCACCCATATGAATGATGGTGCTATTGAGAGTCTTCTTGACAGGAGTCCTATTCTTAGAAAGGTTCTGGATATAATGAGAGACTATCCAAGTCTCTATTCTAGAACTACTAGGGGGAAGATTGCTACTGCATATATAGCTGCGAAAGTGGCTTCAAAGGATCCGATCATGTATAGCCAAGTGTCAAAGTTCTTTGGGCTCAGCAAGGTTCATATCAGGAGGATCAAGAGTGCCGTAGAGAATACCAAGGACCTATTATCGAGGATCATGGTTATAGAGGATCTTTCTAGAGAGCTTTTAGAAGTTGATCGCGCGATTTCAGAGTATCTGAGGAGGATAGACAGGGATGCTCCACAAGCTCTTTAGAGGAAAGGGTTCCACTCACTCTAACGCAAACGGGATTTATAAAGTTTCTGTAGGAGATGAAGATCTTTATGTATCTGGTTTCGAGGTACTTGTAAAACTCGATGGTAAGAAGGGGAAGGAGGATCTTCAGGAATCCACTGAGAGAGCTATAAGGAACATGGTTTACATGCTAAGAGAGAAGATCTCGAGATCCTCACAGATCTATATCGTGACAAGGATCACTAAATATCTAGGTGGTACCATAATAATATGTATAGATAAGAAGCCTGAGTCAGGCTTAATATGTAAGCTAGCATCTTCCATGCTTGAGGCCATCTCTAACAGAGTTATCAGGACTAGAGAGCTATCTGAAAAGGAAGTTATAACAAGCCTCATGATTCACAAGAAATATGGAGGAGAACTCCTTTCCCTAAACACTTTCTATGCAGACGAGTTTTACCCCCATGCTGAGGATATCCCGCTTCCCAGGATCAACCAGGTGGGAGATGGCATCCTTGTTGGGGAGACCATAAGGTCCCGAATTAGACAGAAAATATATATACCGATTGAGAGTATTGTGAGGCACATAGCTATTTTCGGTTCCACAGGATCTGGTAAATCGACTACTGCAGCATCTCTAGCTATAAGATCTAGAAGAAAGGGTGTTAGAGTTGTAATACTCGATTGGCATGGTGAATATAGAGATCTTGTAGGAAAATATAGCGAGTATAGATATATAGCGATGAGCACCTCCTTCATAGCCTCGCTAATTAAGAGGCTAGCGAGTAGATACTCCTTACTGATCGAAATACTAGAGAGCGTTCTAGAGCTATCGCCTGCGCAGAGTCATCTCCTTTCCCTGGTACTCAGATCTATGAAGGACACCATAGCAGCTAAGGGGAATTTTTTTGAGGCGTTAGCAAGATATATAGAGAGTTATAAAGAAGATGCTAGATGGGTGTCTGAAACTAAGTTCTCGCTTTTAAGAAAGATCCAGCCATTTGTCGAGGAATCTTTTGAAAGCGGAGGGGCTATCGAGGTCAACGAGATCTTTTCCTCAGGCTTCGTTATAATGGATCTCTCTAGTATGGATAGGGAATCTATCAAAGCGCTCTCATCCCTCACAGTGCTGAAAATGCTAGAGATCCTCTCAAAGGAGAGTAAAGACTTTATGAGAGAAAAGAAGTTAGTCATAGTAGATGAGGCCCACCATGTATTCAGAAGAAGCGAGGGTAGCTCTGTTATAAGGGGTATGCTCTCGGAAACGAGGAAGTGGAATCTGGGGATTACCATTATATCGCAGTCGCCTAGCAGTCTAGGAGAAGATTCGCTTAAGAATACCAACACAAAGGTTATTCATAGCATTAAATCAGATATTGATAGGAAAATTGTTAGAGAATCCATAGTCATGCCAAGGGAAATAGAGGAGATGCTACCGGCACTTGAAATCGGTGAAGCTGTATTCGCGTCCCCAGCGTATGCATCAGCTATTCTGGTAAAGATCTATGCTCCCGGCTATATAGATCAGTAGCCCGCGTGCTAAAACAAATATTTTATTTTCCTAATATACATGATCACGAAAGGTGTCAATCAAAGATAACATCGAATCTTAAGGCCAATAGCTATTATTAACGCTAAAGGATTTAAGAGTTAATCGAAAATAAGATTTAGGGTCATGATCCAGTCTATAGATATCCGTGAAGGCTATTATCTAGAGCTTATTGATGGAAGTATCTGGGCTGTGAAGGGATGCTGCCACGAAAGAGGAAGGATTGCAGCGGTTCCACGTCTAGTAGGTGGGCGAAAGTGTAAAGAGTATAGAGAGGCTATTGAGATCGTTTCTAGAACATATAGATCCTATCTAGTGAGATCCCCCTTCACCGCAAGAGAGATCCCTATGGTACCTCTGAAAGATGTTAAGAGAATTATATCTCCCTCTATGAATCCTTCGTGCAGTGAGGATAAAAACACAGATCTATATAGGGTAGCTAGAGAGGTCATAGAGATACTGAGCATAGCTACAGGCTCTCCATGGCTAATAGTGGGGAGCCTCCTCTATTGTGCCTCTGACGAGGGATCGGATATAGATGTTATCACATATGATGCTGATCAGAAATATATAGACAAGGTCCTAGATCTAGTGAGGCAAGGGATCTTTAGAAGACCTACCTACATCGAGGCGGTTAAAGAAGCTCTGGAATCTAGTGAGGGTCTTGATTTAAGGCTAAGGATCTCTAAGATCCAAGAAGGTATGAGCACTCTATATTATAAGGGTAAGAGGGTAACTATACAAGCTATTAGATGCGATCCAGTTAAAATCTCTAAAATATGTTCCGAGAAGATATCCAGTAATAACTATACCGCTATCCTAAAGATCAAAGATCGTCACGACGGCCATACCTCTCCTTACTTCTACTCCGTAGAAGTTGTTAAGGTTCTCGAGGGGGTCCTTGCCGTTGGTGAGGAGCTATACGCTTACTCACATAGAGCAAGATATTCCTCGTTCGTGGGTGGAGATATGATCAAATGTAGCGGGATCATAGAGATAGGCTTTGATAGTAAATATATAAACTTGGATCTAGGCATATGCTCTGAAATACATTAGATCATTATAAAAATGTTTTACATGATACGTAATTATAAGATATATGTTTAGAGCTTTTTCGGAAACCATTAATATATTTTTATAGATAGGCTTATATAGAAGCCATCCAAATATGATTTGGTGGCTAGAGTGGCAGCCTACGGAATACCGGTTCTTATTCTGAAAGAAGGTACCCAGAGGACTGTTGGCAGACAGGCCCTCAGGAGCAATATTCTTGCAGCTAGAGCTCTTGGAGAGGTTCTCAAAACCAGCCTAGGGCCTAGAGGACTTGATAAGATGCTGGTAGATAGCTTTGGAGATGTAACTGTGACTAATGATGGAGCTACTATTGTAAAGGAAATGGAGATACAGCATCCAGCTGCGAAGCTTCTCGTTGAGACAGCAAAGGCTGTTGATGCTGAGGTAGGTGATGGAACCACGTCTGTTGTTGTTCTCGCAAGCTCTCTCCTAGAGAAGGCCGAAAGGCTCCTAGACCAGAATATACATCCTACAATAGTTATTGAGGGTTATAAAAAGGCTTTAGATCATGCACTCAGAGTACTGGACGAGATCGCTATAAAGGTTCCTATAGGTGATATAGAGACTCCTGAGGGATTTGCGAAGTCTAAGGAGGAGCTTAAAAAAGTTCTTAACTCTATCCTAGCTAGTAAGTATATAGCTACTCCAGACGTTATAGATAAGCTAATCGATATGACTGTAGAAGCAGCCCTAATAGCTACTGAGAGGAGAGGGGATAGATACGAGGTTGTGCTAGATAACGTGAAGATTGAAAAGAAAAAGGGAGGATCCCTGCTAGATTCCAGGTTAATAAGAGGCGTTGTACTCGATAAAGAAGTTGTTCATCCTGGGATGCCAAAGAGGGTTACTAATGCTAGGATAGCTCTTTTAGATGCCCCTCTCGAGATAGAGAAGCCCGAGATCACAGCCAAGATCAGCATAACATCTCCTGAGCAGATAAAGGCTTTCCTCGATGAGGAGGCTAAGATGTTAAAGGACATGGTAGATAAGATCGCTGCTGTTGGTGCTAATGTTGTGATCTGTCAGAAGGGTATTGATGATGTTGCTCAGCATTTCCTCGCTAAGAAGGGTATTCTGGCTGTTAGGAGGGTTAAGAGGAGTGATATGGAGAAGCTTGAGAGGGCTACTGGAGGCAGGATCGTGAGCAATATAGAGGATCTCACAGAGAAGGATCTAGGATATGCGGAGCTAGTAGAAGAGAGAAAGGTTGGCAACGATAAGATGGTATTTGTTGAAGGAGCTAAGAACCCGAAGGCTGTTACAATATTGCTTAGAGGAGCTAACGACATGATACTAGATGAGACCGAGAGAAGCCTAAACGATGGATTACATGCCGTGAGAAACATAATCAGGGAGCCGAAGATAGTGGCTGGTGGCGGCGCGGTTGAGGTAGAGCTTGCCCTGAGGCTTAGGAAGATCGCTGAGAGTGTTGGTGGGAAGGAGCAGCTTGCTTTCCAAGCCTTCGCAGATGCTGTAGAGGAGATCGCAGCCATATTGGCTAGCACAGCGGGCATGGATGTGCTGGATACTATAATGAATCTGAGAAAGGCCCATGCAGAGGGTAAGATATTAGCTGGCATTGATGTTCTAAATGCTAAGATCCTTGATGATATGAGTAAGATAAACGTAATAGACCCAGTGCTAGTTAAGAAGCAAGTGTTAAAGGCCGCTGTAGAGGCATCCACATCGCTCTTAAAGATAGACGATGTTATAGGAGCAGCTCCTAAGAAGGAGGAGAAGAAAGAGAAAGGTAAGGGAGGAGAGGGAGAAGAGATCACCAAAACCCCTGAGCTAGATTAGAAAACATTATATTTTTATAGCTAATCACGTATTAGATATTTAGGCTAATAGATAAGTATCGTTGTATCTATAACCTATTTTACATCTATTATAATTTTCATTATAATAATTATTAATTTTAATTTAGGGCTGAACTCCCACTATTTCTGTATTTCAGCATCAGCTAATGGTATGAGCTCCTCCTCACCATTGGGATATTTCCTCCGTATCACCATTGGAAGTATTTTTCTCCTGATCTCCTCCTTGGCTATTTCTATGGGATCTCCAATGCCTAGCTCCTCAATATCTATAAGGGGTGGGGCTCCCAAGGCTAGCTGAAGCGCTCTAGCAGCCACTACCCTAGCATATTCATATCTAGTAAGTCTCTTCCCTCTAGCCCTATATATAGGGATCATGGTCGTTGATGGCTCCACAAAGCTCAATATATTTCCCAGGGATTCATTATTTCTCAGAAGCCCTATATTTTTGAATTAATAGCAGATCGAAATCACAGGTCTATAAGATGCTTTGATCTTGAGCCTCTCTTCTAGATATTTTGAGAACTTCTTAGCATTTTCACCACTTCTATACGCGTCCACAATCACATATTTTGGTCTGGCCCTATCTATGTAGACTATAAGATCTTCAAAGTCCGAGTGGCCGCTGTAGGAGAAAACGTAGGTATTTCGATCTATCATTCTATATAGCTCCCTCTCCCACCCACTTAGATATAGCACTGTGTGCCTATGCTCACGACCTATTGTGATGCTGTTTTTCCTAGAAGAGGTATGCGTGAAATATATATACCAGCCTTGTTTGATAATCTCCTCAGCCTCCCTAGTGCCCTCCAAAAAGAGATCCCCGATTTTAGCGCCATACTTTTCGGCAACCTTTGATATCATGTACACCTTGTTCCCAGCAATATATGGAGCGGCGATCCCGCCCTTTCTAAGTACTTCCATTACTTCTTGCTGCTTACCGTAGTAGGCTTTTATGATTAGGGGACCCCTAGATATTAACTCACTAACGAAATCAGCTAATAGCTCGTCAATAATGTCTTTATATGGTCTAATATACTCTGGGGAGCCGTACGTTGCTTCGGTAATTACTATATCGCTCTCGCGTATCTCAGTCCCAGACCCTGGCTCTTTAAAATCCCCTGTATATACTACGGAGACACCTTCTCTAGATACATAATAAGTCTGGATCGAACCCAGAATATGTTTACTCCTGAGGAACTTAAGGATCCCATCTTCTAAATGAATCTCACCACCATAGTCAACTTTAAAGGCTTTGTTGCTAGGTATGCTTATACCAAGTATATCCATTATCTCGAATGTCGCTGGATGTGCAAAAATTCTGGGGCTGCTCCTTATAGACTCATCTATATCTACCATATGATCAGAGTGGGCATGTGTAATAATTCTTACTCTATGCGGCTCGTGCCCATCAACAGCTATCTTCTCACCGATTAGCACAGCTCCTCTACAACTGATATCGACGCTATGTATCTCCAAGACTCTAACCGCTTGTCCCCCGATGGTTGTTGATTATCGTTGATATACTTTGTTTGGGATTGCTGTGTTTTTTGATCCACGGGGTTTTTAGCCCTGTGGCATCGGGGGACTTCCACCTCCCCCACAGGGATACGGATATCCCTATGGGTTCATTGGTGGCTGTTGAGCCCAGCGGAAAGAGGCTCCCATCTAGACTTGAAACCCCAAAGCACTTCTGGGCAATGCCCTCATAAAGGGCTTCGGTCTCGGGAGCTCTAAGCATCATAGCATCCCGAGGTCTTCCAAGATCTAACAGAGATATCACCTCATCATCAATACAATTATGAACTGGATGCTTATAAGCTTAACCACTACCATGAAAAAGGATACAGCCCCCGAGCAGTTTGTTAGCTCTCCGCCCGACGCATCTACATCACAGATCAGGATCCCCATGCTTGGGATATCACAGTTCAGAGCCGGGTGGTCGTGGCTCTGATGGGTTCATCTGACTTCCTTTTCACCAATACTCAAACAGATCCTTAAAAATCTACATCCCCGCCTTAAAGAGGCGAGCTTTCAGATGTAAAGAGGCATTTATAGGTATAGGGCTACGCTCGAGACTAGGCAATAGAAAAGCCTGCCATCTAAGGCGAAGAGAAGATCTTGATGTAGCGATTAGGTATTTAAAGGAGCACATATCTCTTATTAATAGGCTGGTTATGTGAAACAGGTTGTGAGGGGAGAATCGAGAAGTGTGGCCATGTCTATGGTCCCCGATGCTGTATATAGATGGGCTTGTCCTAATTGTGGGTTATCATCGTCCAGTAGCCGTCTCTCTATAGGGATACCGTGTGAGAAGTGCATTGATCATCTAGATGTGCATAAGCTCCCTACAACGAGCTCTATCGAGGATCTCCATAGATGGGTCTACCATATTTTAAGAAGAACGGGTAGGCTGAAGAGCCCTTCTACTTGGTATGAATCGCTTGTTGAAATAGAGCATAGAGTTAATGAGTTTTCAGATTTATTTAGGTTATGTATTTCTAGAGACCCTTGGAGTCTTCAAAAGATGTGGGCCAAAAGGGTTATCATGGGATCTAGCTTTGCTTTAATAGCCCCCACGGGAGTCGGAAAAACCACATTTGGAATTATAATGGCTATATATCTAGCTTTAAAGAGAAAATGGAAAACACTGATCATAGTTCCCACAATACCGCTAGCAAATCAGCTGTATAGGAGAACGCAAGAATATATAGAAAAAGCATCTAAGGATCGAATCAGTGTTGAGGTTTATCACAGCAAGATTTCGAACCAAGAACGCAGAGAAATTATCGAGAGAATTTCTAGGGGGGACTTCGATATATTGATCACAACATCTGCATTCTTCAGAAACGAGGATAATATCTCATTGATTAAAGGTAAGATAAGCTTCTTCTTTATCGATGATGTAGATGCTATCCTTAAGGGTGGAAAAATACTGTATCACGTGTTAAGTGCTATGAATATAGAGAGGGACATCATTGATAAAGCCCTCTCTATAGTGGATCTCAAGACCAAGGCGGCTTTTAGGGAGGATAATAAGGAAATCTTAGCCAAAATTCATGATCTAAAAAAAGATATAGAGAAGGCTAGAAGAAAAGATCTCGTCCTAGTTATAAGCAGTGCTACTGGAAGAGCAAGGGGGAGAAGGATTAAGATCCTCAGAGAGATCTTCGGCTTTGAGATAGGCACTAGATATGATATAATAAGAAATGTAGATGATCTATACTACATAGCTAAAGATGGAGAGAACCTCATAGATATAGCTTCTAACTTAGTAAAGAAGCTCGGATCTGGGGGCATCATATATATACCCAAAGACCTCGGTATGGAATATGCTGATAAGCTATCAGAGATGCTATCCAATAGATCAGGTTTGCGTGTTGCGCCTCTAACGAGTAAGAAGGTAAAAACAATAGAGAGCTTCGCAAGGAAGGAGATCGATGTAGTAGTTGGTGTAGCTACATATTATGGCGTTGCTGTTAGAGGAATCGATCTCCCAGATGTCATTAGGTATGCTATTTTTCTTGAAACACCTAGACATAGAATAGCACTTGATATAAAGGAAATAGAGGTTCAAGATATACCGAGGATCCTCGAGCTAGTAGTAGATACCATAGGAGATAGTAGCAAGAGAGATGAGGTTATAACTGTGCTTAATAAGATATTGAGGATCGTTAGAAGAAGCTCCTCAACATATCTCAAGGAGGTTTTTGAAAGGGTTAAGAAGGGAGAGACTACTAGCTGGGCTGAGAAAGTTATCAAGGAAGCTATGGACGTGATTAACTCGGCAATATCGGAGCCGGATTTTCTCTCTAAGTTAGAGAAGAATCCCTATACTAGGGTTGAGAGGCTAGGTAATAAGATATATGTATATATTCCTGACTGGGCAACATATATTCAGGCAAGTGGAAGGACATCTAGGCTATATGTGGGCGGTATTTCAAAAGGGTTATCGATAATCATAGAAAGAGATCCAAGGCTATTGAGAGGGCTCGAGAAGAGACTCAAAATGATTTCTGAAGACATATCTCTAAAAAGTCTAGAGGATGCGGATCTTGAGAGGATCCTAAAGGAGATCGATCGTGACAGAGAGAATATTAGAAAAGCCAGAGAAGGAACCCTACATATATCGCTAGGAGAGCGTATAAAGGGGCTAACTAGAACCGTGCTTATAATTGTCGAGTCACCGAATAAGGCTAGAACAATAGCAAGCTTCTTCGGCAGACCGAGTGTTAAGGACCTCGGAGAGATCAAGGTTTATGAAGCATCACTAGGCGATCTGACATTCTTGATCACAGCAAGTGGTGGTCACCTCTATGATTTAGCTGTCGATGATCTAGATAATTATATATATCCAAATCAGAGATCCATGTTTGGGGTGATAGTAAAAAACGATAGATACATACCAATATATACCACGATCAAAAGATGTAGAAAATGTGGCAATCAGTTCACCAATGACTCATTGGAAGGCGAGCTCAGATGCCCCATATGCGGTTCCACCGAAATTAGGGATACTAGAAGCACTATAGAGGCTCTGAGAAAAGCTGCGCTAGAGGTTGATGAGATCTATATAGCCACAGACCCCGACACAGAGGGAGAAAAGATAGCCTTTGATCTATATGTCGCGTTAAAGCCCTATAATGATAAGATAAGGAGAATAGAGTTTCATGAGGTAACCAGGAGGGCTTTTATAAACGCGATCAGGAGCCCGAGAGAGATTGATCTAAACAGGGTTAGAGCTCAATTTGTTAGAAGAATCGAGGATAGATGGATAGGTTTCACGCTATCACAGAAGGTAACAGAACATCTAAAGGAGAGCGAGAATCTAGATCTTAAATATAGATTAAGCGCTGGAAGGGTCCAAACACCTGTCCTCGGCTGGGTTGTTACATCTACAAGAGAACATAAAAAGAAGAAGTTCTTCTTAGCAAGGCTCCAGGGAGGGGAGAGAGAGCCGCAGTACATTCTAGAGATACCCCTTAATAAGTTTGCTAGAGAGCCTGGTATAGGCGATAATATTATGATCAAGATAGAAGTTACTGAAAAAGGCTTGAAAGAGCTGAGCCCACCGCCGCCCTATACTACTGATGCCATGCTCGTTGATATATCACAATATCTAAAGATCCCAGCTCCGAAGGCCATGGCTATTGCCCAGGATCTCTTTGAGATGGGTCTTATAACATATCATAGAACAGATTCTACAAGGGTCTCGGATCACGGTATTGAGATTGCTAGATCATATCTAGCTGAAGTAGGAAAACAAGATCTGATGAGGGCTAGGAGGTGGGGAGAAGGAGGCGCTCATGAAGCGATAAGGCCGACGAGGCCTCTGGATCTTGATATGCTTGAGAGAATGATAGCTGAGGGGTTGATAGATATTAGGCTTACAAGGGATCATATGAGAGTATATGATCTAATCTTTAGAAGGTTCATAGCTAGCCAGTTCGCCCCAGCCAAGGCTGAGATGTGCACAGTGGTTTTCAAAGTGAGAGATAGCTCTGGCGATATAGCAAAGGTGTCATCTGAAGAGATCTGCGGTATTGTTGAGAAGGGGTTTTTAGAGTTCTATAGCCATCAATATAGGCTATTCCCCAATAGCCTCATAGGTAAGAGTATAGAATTTTCTGTGCATCAAGAGAACTTCAGAGGTGATAGGCTGTATATGCCCGGAGATCTTATAAGGATGATGAAGCAAGAAGGCATTGGAAGGCCCAGCACCTATGCCAAGATAGTCGATATAATCCTCAGAAGATATATCGTGAGGAGCTTCTTTAAGAAAACAGGATATCTAGTATCTAATAAATATGGTAGGAGGGTCTATAACTATCTATCTAGGGAATACAACGCCCTGGTGAATATAGATAGGACGAAGAAGCTGGAAGAGAAAATGGATCATGTTGAGAGAGGATCTATAGATTATATAGAGGTGCTTAACGAATTATATAATGAGCTCAAAAACTATGGACTCATAGAGAGTGGATAGGATGATTGGAACCGGCGAAGATAAAATGATAATAGCCGTCCCCCACATGAGAATAAGGTATAAAATGAAGAGAAAGAATCTAGAGCGTATATATGAAATCCTCTTAGCAGCTAAAGAGAAAAAGTCACGCCTGGTCATATTACCAACACTCTTCCACCTAGGACCTGTGTTAGATAGCATTGGAGAGATAGATCCCAGGAAGCATTTTAAAAGAAGCTATGCTGAGAAGATCCCTGGAGCCACCACAGAGATCCTCAGACACTACTCAGAAAAGATAGGGATTCCGATATTAGCGGGACCTATAATAGAGAGAGCCGGCCCTAGACTCTATAGCACATCGATCTTAATAATACCCGGTAAGGGCGTCGTTGCAAAATATAGGAAAATAGCTCTTAACCCGCTCGACTTGGGCTTAATATCATCTGGAAACGATCTAGGTGTTATAGATGTAGGCATCATGATAGGGGTCATGTGTGAAGAGGATCTCCTAGCACCTGAAATAGCACACGCATTGACCATAGCTGGGTCAGAGATAATAGTATCTTTCATGAGGCTGAATGAAGAGTTTAGAAACTATAGAAACCTATTGATCGCAAGATCCATAGAGAACTCCGTTCCAGTAATAGGTGTAGGCGGCATTATATCTTCTAATAGCCATGACTATTTCGAGGTTCCAACAATCATAGTGGATCCTAAGGAGGGTGTGAAGGAGGAGATGAAGGGTTTCGAGGAGACGATATTCTTCCTTCAGGTTGAGAAGCGCGGAATCCCGAAGAGGGATGTGAGAAGAGATATTGCTACGATTAAAAAAGTGTATCTATGGCTTAAGAGGAAGAAGCTCCTAGGAATGGAGGTTTAGTTTTCTAGCATTGAGATGACCCCTTCACCTGGTTAATCTCTATTATTTTCTCGTCATCTTTCTTCCTACTCCAAGTTAGGGCTACCTGTATATGGAGCGAATCATGTCAATATTAGATGACCTTCTCCCAACCCTGGAGGGCTCTAACTTTCCTGGCTTATCCTCCTACCTAATCCTACCAACTACCTTTCCTCAGATCGAAGTCGTCGAGAATCAGATATCTCTTCCCCATTAGTAAGCTCCAGATAATATCTATCGCTTCTTATCAATATATGTTTTTACTAGCCTCTCTATCTATCCGATAGCCCAATGAAGATCTTTCTAAATGAAATAAGGCACCTGCTTGTCTCCCGATGATCGTTGATTATCACTGATATTCTTTTGTTTTGGATTGCTTTGCTTCTTGATCCACAGGGTTTCTATGGCTTCCTTGTGGTCATCGGGGGACCTCCACCTCCCCCAAAGAGATCTATGGATATCTATGGGCTCGCCGGTGGCTATTGAGCCCAGCGGAATGGGGCTCCCATCTAGGTCTAGGCTTAAGAACCCGAAGCCCTTCTGGGCATTGCCTAAAAGGGCTTCGAGGGCTTTAAGATAAATATTGATCAATGCTATACCCCTCTATGCCATCTCTCGCCTCCTTTGCTACAAACGCCTATCCTATCCTCCCCATACTCTATAACTGCCTTGTGTATCGGGCAGATCTTAGATATGTTCCTGGGATCAACCATAAGCACCGGTACACCATATTCCCTTGCCTTATCTATTATCGCGTTGAGCTCACCCTTCAATGCACTCTGATATATCCTGTGCCTCAGCTGCCTATACCTATACCTAGCGATCATAACCCTTATATCTTCCCCCGAGATCCTCTCAATAACTATTACTCCTCTCATCCTCATGGCGTCTCTCACTACTAGGTGCTTTCTTCATCCTATAGTCCCTCTTCTTCTTTCCCTCTCTAAGCTTCTTCATAGTCTTCCTAGCCTCTCTGCTACCGGATCCATTTCTCCTCTGAATACTCTCCTTCCTATAGCTATAGCCCAGTGTCGTCTTGGCAAGATCTGTTTCTAGGATTATTGCAATGTCTCGTAGAGGGTTGCTACGGAGTTCTCATTAACATCAACAGTCTTAATATTCTCAGGCCTGTAGATCTCGACCTTCTTCTCTAGGGATAGGTGGAAAAGCACCCTCCTATTCTTCCTATCAAGCTTAATCTTTGCATGGAGTGTCAGCTTAAAACCCCTAGTTAGTAGCCATACGGATATTAATAGTAGCGATTGTGAAGAAAATGTTCTCAACACCATCTATACTGATCTTAGCGGTGTCTATTGGTTTCCATATGCGGTCATAAACTAGCCATAGGCTAACACTATTGATCCTAGGCACTAGTACCACCTTACTTATTTCAAGATCTACTTGATCCCAAGCTATTTCCCAAGATCTCCTCCATTGTAGTCTCACAAATTTCTTATTCTTCAGATCCTTTTTCCCTATGTTTAAGTACTTGACGATCTCATCCAAGATCTCCCAAGAGTATTGCCTAGCCTTGTTCCTCCATAGAGAGGAAACTATTTCAGCCGTATCCTGAGATACTCAATGGACATAGCGGGACGGAATATTAGGGTATATATTCCTTAGCTCTTAGCACTTCTCACTCCTCAGAATGCGATGATTCTCAATAATATTCCTAGATGCGTAGAATAGCACATCCCCAAGCATCTTGCTATATATGTTAAGGATCTCTTCTAGAGCTCTGAGCTCTCTCATAGATAACTGCTTTGATGTATAACAGCAGTCCTACTAACAAAGATCCTATCGCTTGGCTTGACAATCCAAATCCACTTCTTATTGCTCTTTTTCTTTCCCCTAGCCATTATCCCTAGACCTAGTTTGCCTCTAAACATCCACTCCAGCCATATTAATAATAAACAATATAAAACGTTCCTGTTATCGTGAAAAAAGACATAGCCCTCTTGTAGGTATTACCCTCCATCTCAAATGACGATTGAACTGGAGTATACTTCAAGGATACCCCTTAACTGTTTTGTTAACTTTGTTAACACATTAACACCTCTGCCAACTAGGAAACCCATATAGAGTATAAAAAGTAACATATCCCATCCTAAAAGACGAGGCTACCTCTAATCTAACGCTGTATCTACCTAAATGTTTTCCGCTAACCTTACTTGATTTATGTGAATCTGTGAATATGTATTTCCGCTAGCGGTTGGGCCTAGGCCTGGATTCGCTAGCTTCATCCACATCACATGGGCGCTTATGGAGCCCAACGCTGCGGGCCTCCTATCGGAGGATAGATATTTAATATCAATGTTTATAGCTCTCACTATATTCCTCTCAACAACCCTGTCATTAACATATGCTATCCTCAGCATTATCTTCACCACCTTAAACCTCTTAAACCTCCTTAAGCCCTTCGTTAGCCCTCACCGCGATGCAGAACACAAGAGGATTGTAACCGTCGATCCTCTTCTTTGGAAATGGATCCACGTTAGAGGATCCATTCTCCAATACCCTTACAATATGTTAGGCCTATCCTCGAGAAACTTTATCGGTTTAGCTATACTCCACTGGTGGATCCTGTGCCTAAGCCTCCCACCCTTATTCTCGAACATCCCCTCCTTATCATCACCACCGATATCACCTATAACAACTTTATTCTCTATTGCAAGCTCCTCTATGATGCTTGCAACTTTGTAGAACGTATTGCTTTCTATCACCTTCTCTAAGCTTCCTCAATTTCCTCCTAGCATCCCCCCACTAGCAGATCTTCGCCTTGAGATCCTCTCCCTCCTAACTGAATAAGCTATAACCATCCTTCCAAGGCTAGTCTCAACCCTGATAACCTCAATCAACATACCACCCCTGAATACTGCTATCGTAACATTATTCTCATAACCACTAGAGAAACAACGTTACTAGGATCATAGAGGATCTCGAATGATCTTGAGAATGCTAGGTAAGCAAGCCCCCTCCTGTCAGATACTAGTTTGTGCTCGCTAGCTAGACACTAGCTACTGTAAGGCATCTATGCAGCTGCTTATCATTCCTATACCTTAGCTCGATCCGCTCCATATGAGTTCTAATTTTATGCTCCATTCTCAAGCCCCGATCCTGGTTATCAGAGTAGATTATCTCATCTCTCCTAACCTCTGGTCGGTCTGTATATGTTCTACCCTTTTTCCTACGCTCTCTAAAGCCCTGGCCCTTCTAATAGCATCTCTATAGGATCCCTTAATAATCCTAGGAGGTGTCCAAGGATACTGATCCCTATATCTCTTGTAGAAGGCCCTGTACAATGTCTTTTGGGAAGCATTATGATCTAATGCATACTCAACCATCTCCTTAATCATGTTTTTAAGATGCCCTCTAGCGAGCTTATTAGTATAGCACTCCAGAATAACAACCTACGCAGAACCTTGGACAGATGCTCCAACCTCCTTGCATTTCCTACTATATATCCTTGATGCTAGTGATGTCACTACATCCACGAAGCAGTCTATAATTTATAAGTATTCATATTTATTTAAATCTATCATCAGCTGAGCAACTGCCTATAGGATAGTTTCTCAATAGCGTCTTTTATTAAACTATCCACTCCTTCTCTTTTTAGAGCACTTATCAGATATACTTTATTATAGCCCTTGCTCTTTAGCATTGCTAAGCAGCGCTCTATCTCTTCTTTAGTAGCTATGTCGATTTTATTTACCGCAACTAGTATTTTTTCTTTCTTAATGATCTTCTCAATGCTATCTAGAACCTTTAGCTGATGCTCTAGAGGATAGTAGACGCTGCGCCTAGGATCTATAAGGAATATAGCTACATCTGCTAAGTGCTTTATAGCTGATACTGCTTTGAGTTCTATCTCATTCATTTCATCTATAGGTCTATCTAAGATCCCTGGTGTATCTATTATGGATATCTTTCTACCTTCAAAATCTATGTGTCCCATTATAACTCTTTTTGTTGTAAATGGAAAGGGTGAGGTCTCTGGCTTAGCTGTAGAGACGCTGGATACTAGCGTTGATTTCCCTACCTGAGGCATCCCACAGATCACTATACCGACTGTATCTTCTGAGATACACGGGCTCTTCGAAATCTCATTGATAGCTCTACGCAGTATCTCGACATCCCTTAGACCTCTTCTTACGATGGAAAGTACCCTTCCAACATATTCTCTCACGAGTTTCTTGATTTCTGAAGGATTCTCTGAGGCGACTATCTTCTTTCTATATTCTTTATAAAGCTTCGTAATTATATGGACAGCCTTTTTACACTTATCTAGAAGCTCCTCGTATTTGCTCTCACTAGCAATTATAGCGACCTCCGCATAGAAGGGGTGCATAGAAGCAAGCTTAGGTAGCCCTGCACACAAACTAATAGATCTAGATAATATCGAGAATACCTTATCTAGTTTAGCTATATAAATAGCCCTCGCCCTTGTAACCCTATCTCCTCTTAGAGCAGAGCCTGGAAGGTTGCTCCTCCCCATATATGATCTCAGCACAGCCTGTCTGATATCCTCATACCCATTGATCCTCATACCCTTCAGGGCATTGCTTAAACACTCAGCCATATTGGCTCACCATGGGCTCAACCATTCGTAGCGGTCATACGGTTCGTGAATACATCACAGCTCAGCAACCCAGTTCCTATCATCCCTACTATAATATACTAAATACGGCATATAATTAATAAATATACTGCATCGAAACAGCCGCTTGTCTCCCGATGATCGTTGATTATCACTGATTTTCTTTTGTTTTGGATTGCTTTGCTTCTTGATCCACAGGGTTTCTATGGTTTCCCTGAGGTCGTCGATGATCTCCACCCCACAGAGATCTTGGGATCTCTATGGGCTCGCCGGTGGCTATTGAGCCCAGCGGAAT